>CAJXRC010000065.1 GCA_913058405.1 uncultured Colwellia sp.
CTATCCTCTTCGTCGGCAGCGTCAGATGTGTATAAGAGACAGGGACTGTTTTATGAAAAATATAATAGTAAAACTGCAGAAAAAGTGGTCGGTTAAGCTTAAAAGAAACATTAATAAAGGTACCGTTTCAACTCAATTTAACCGTACTGACTCAAAGCCATTATTGCCGATTATTACTCTTGAGCAAGTGACGCTGTCATTTAAGCAACAGCTTATTTTTGATGCGTTAGATTTAGAGATATATCCCGGAGATAAAATCGCATTACTTGGAAAAAGTGGTGTCGGGAAATCTTCACTTATTAAATTAATTTCTGGGCTTGAACAAGGCTTCAGTGGACAGATAACCACTAGATCGCAACGTATTGGTTATGTCTTTCAAGAGCCTAGGTTACTGCCTTGGCTTAGCGTAGGTCAAAATATTGATGAAGTACTTAAAGCGCAAGGACTAACTAAATTACAACGCGATGTCCGTTTAGTCGAGCTATTAACTCAGGTAGGTTTAATCGCGTATCAACAGCACTTTCCGCATCAACTATCTGGAGGTATGGCTCAACGGGCTTCCTTAGCTCGTGCTTTTGCTGCTGACCCTGATTTGTTAATACTCGATGAACCTTTCAGTGCGTTAGATAAACAATCTGTCGATGAGTTAACACAGCTCCTGCAATCTTTCTTAACTGATCAAATTACCCTGTTATACATCAGTCACAATATTGAACAAGTCATTGGGATGAGCAATACCAGTTTATTGCTCAAGCCCGCTAATAAGTGCCTGCGCTACAGCATTAAAACACCTGCTGAACGCGCAGAATTTTTAAATAATATCTATCCATCAGAGTTGAAGTAATTATGTCTTATGCTGTTTTGATCACCATTCATTTGTTTGCTGCAGTCATGTTTATTGGCGTGGTTTTTTTTGAAGTGATTTTCCTTGAGTCCATTCGAAAACGAATACCTAGTGAAGTCATGGCGCAAGTACAGCTAGCTATCACGACTAAAGCGCGAAAAATCATGCCTTTTGTTCTCGCTTTTTTATTCTTGTCTGGTTTGACTATGGCAAATCATCATTTTCCTCATTTTAAAAACTTAATGTCGTCAAGTTTTGGACAACTGCTTTCAGTAAAAATGTTCTTGGCTTTTAGTGTGCTAATGCACTTTTTTACCGCCATGTATCTTTCTCGGCACGGGAAAATGAGCTGTAGTCGTTTTAAATATATTCATTTAAGTGTTTTTTGTCATCAAGTGTTAATCCTCTTTTTGGCAAAAAATATGTTTTATATCAATTGGTAGTAAGGAAAGGTTATGTTATCTAAGGTATTAAAAAGTAACCCTGTTCAAGGTTTGGTTACGAAGAGAAGTTATTTAACAGTATGTTTAGCCGCAGCTGTAATGAGTGCACCAGTGTTAGCCGATAATGCTGCATCAGGGCTAGTTATTGATGAACATATAGAAATCAATAGTCAGCGGGCAGAGCGAGCCTTTCCTACGATAGATGAAGCTCGTAGTGAACTGAAAAAAGTAGCGGGTGGCACTAATTTAATTGAAATAGCTAAATTACCTGCCAGACAGGCAACATTGCAAGATGCCTTAGGTTTTGAGCCCGGTAT
The DNA here is from genome assembly GCA_913058405.1 of uncultured Colwellia sp. Lineage (GTDB taxonomy): Bacteria > Pseudomonadota > Gammaproteobacteria > Enterobacterales > Alteromonadaceae > Colwellia. The sequence goes on from CAJXRC010000065.1 coordinate 1,605, forward strand.
TATTATGCAAAGTTTTTTTGGTGGTAATGATCAACCTAGACTTAATATTCGAGGTTCGGGGATGCAAAGTAACCCTGTTAATCGCGGTATACAGCTACTCTATGATGGCTTACCGATAAATCAAGCTGACGGTAGTTTTATAATTGGTTTTCTCGATGTGAAATCAGCAGAAATGGTGTCTGTATACCGAGGAGCTAATGCTCAGCGTTATGGTGGAACTACTTTAGGTGGAGCTGTTAATCTACATAGTCAAAATGGTACTAATGCTGATCCGAGTATCAGACTTGAATATGGTAACGATAACCGCTTGGGTCTAAGCGGCCAAACCGCGGGCCAACATGATGATTGGGATTATTATATCAATGCGAGTCATGATAGTTACGACGGTTATAGAAATCATAGTACTTCAGAGCGAAATAATATTTCGGCTAATGTTGGATTAGATATTAGCAATGCTATTACCAACAGAACTTACTTCCAATGGAGTGATAATCAATTTGATATTCCGTTTGTTGTACCCAAAGACAGAGCAATATCCGCGCCCGAGGAGGTGTTAGGTGACGGTAATACACCGCTTGATGCTCTATTAAACGTCTATAAAAGAGATCCATATCGCGACTCTTCTTTGCTTAGGCTTGCTAATAAAACGCGCTTTAGTATTGATAACTTTCAGCAAGATTTTGGCGTGTTTTATCAAGATTTATCAGACACTTTTACTGATCCACTCGTACATAATGTGACTGAAAGTCAGGATGTTGGTTTTGAATATGCAGCGAGCTTAACAGGGGGGTATCTTACTGATTATGATGAGTTTTCTTTATCTCTCAGTGGTAATTTAAGTGATATGAATCGATCTTATTTTGCTAACAGTCCTGAAGATGGCAGTAAATTACAGAAGTTCGGCGACTTAGACCTTGAGGCAAGTAATTTTATATTGGCCTTACAGTGGCAGGCACAGTTGTCGCAAAATATTCAGTTAGTAGCTGCGGCGCAAGGGGTAATAGCCAATAGAGATATCAGTGATAATAAAGAGGCAGGCTTAAATCAAGATAATAGCTATAACAATGTTAATCCTAAGTTGGGTGTTAATTATCAGTTTTCTGATGAAATTAGATTCTTTGCTAATGTGAGTAGTACCAATGAAGCGCCGACCTATTGGGAGCTTGTGTCTGCTTCTGTTAGCCCCAAAAATCCTGCGATGGCAAAAGTAAGTTTAAATGAGTTAGAAGCTCAATCATCTAATACTATTGAGTTTGGCTCTAGTGGTAGCATCGGTCAAACACAGTGGAATATTGCATTATATCGAAGCGATATTGATGACGAATTAATTTCTATTGTTAGCGATTTTGCTGTTAATGGAAAGACTGACAATTATGCTGCTGGCACTATTCACCAAGGAATAGAGTTAGAGTGGATACAGGGCTTGAGTGAAAGTCTGATTGCCTCGGGAGATTATTTGTCGAGTAAGTTGGTTTATAATTACTCTGACTTTTATTTTTCTGGAGGGGAGTATAAAGGTAATCAAATCGCCGGTGTACCAGAGCACTTAATGCAATTTGAATTACGCTACCAAACAGCGGGTGGTTTATATATTGCACCAAGCGTTAAGTGGCAAATTGACGATGCAGCGATTGATCATGCTAATAGTCAATTTCAAGATGCGCACGTGTTAGTGGGTTTACAAGTCGCTTATCAAGTTAATAAAGACTTGCGTGTTTATCTCGATGGACAAAATCTGACAGATGAAAATTATCAAACCTCTTACGTGATACGTGGTTACTCAAATCCGAAACAGCCTAGTTATTTACCGGGTTTTGGCCCGAGTGTGAGCTTAGGTGTTAATTATAGTTTTTAGCCTAAGTGAGCATTTTCAAATATGAAGTGGCTTAGGTATCAAGCGAGTCGTTTATCAAACGGCTCGCTCTTCAAGTTAGTTACTAATTAAGTAATTATGATGATGATATTATTTTTTAAAGTGTCTATCAAAGAAGTCCATGATAGTAGCGTTTAAATGCACTTTTACCTTTTTACCGCGCATACTGTGTTTACTACCTGGATAGGTCATCAGTTCAAATAATTTACCTTCATCTTGTAAGGCTTTAATTAATTTTGTGGTATTGGTAAACAATACATTATCATCCGCCATTCCATGATAAACCATCAGTGGACCGCTTAAGCCAGAAACATAAGGGAATACACTGCTTTGCTGATAACCTGCAGCATTGACTTTAGGGTGATTTAAATAACGTTCAGTGTAATGCGTATCGTAGAGCATCCAATCAGTCACAGGTGCACCACTCACACCAGCTTTGAAGTAATCACCTGCTTTAAACATAGTCATTAACGCCATGTAACCACCGTAAGAGTGACCAAATACACCTATGCGTTCTTTATCAACATACGGCAATGTCTGGAGGTATTTCACACCAGTAATCTGGTCGGCAACTTCAACTTGACCTAAGGTTTCATAGATTGGAAACTCAAAGGCTGTACCACGGTAGTTAGAGCCTCGATTATCAAGCTGATAAACAATATAACCCTGTTGCAGCATGTATTGAGTTATATCAGCGCCTTGCCATTTATTAGTGACTAGTTGTGCGTGAGGGCCGCCATACACTCTAACAATGACAGGATATTTTTTTCCGGGCTGCATATTTTTAGGTTTATAAAGTTTGTAGTACAAATCAACTTTTCCATCATCTGATTTTAAAGAACCAAATTCAGGCATCACTAAATCATTATAATACGGTGCTACTGGATGCTCAGGCGTCACTTTATTTTCAGCTAACCAAGTAATATGTTCACCATTAGCTGAATGCAAACTTACTTGTTTAGGTGTCTTAGTATTTGAGAAACTATCAATATAACTTTCACTGGTTCGACTGAAGTTTATGCTATGAAAGCCATTGCGTTTAGTTATACGTTGTACATTTTCAGGTGATTTACCGCTAAGAGGTACTTTATATAAGTGGCGTTCAAGAGGAGTATCAGCACGACCGGTAAAGTAAACCCAACCATTTTTTTCATCAACACGGGTGAGTGAATCGACTACCCATTCGCCTTTTGTTAATTGTGAAATTAATTCACCCTTTAAGTTGTAATGGTAAAGGTGCTTGTAACCGTCTCGCTCTGAAGCCCAGATAAAAGTTTTATTGTCACTTAAGAAGGTTAAATCTTTATGCAAGTTAAGCCAATGACTAGATTTTTCTACCAATAAGGTTTTTTGACGACGTTTTTTTAAATTATAGGTTTTTAATGTTAAGCTTTTTTGATCACGACTTTGTAATTGGTAAGATAAATTTTTACTATCACTCAACCACTTTACCCGTGGAATATAAATATCTTTGTTGTCACCCAATTCAACAAAACGAATCTTTTTGCCTTTAATATCAGTAACGGCTAGTTGAATATGTACATTATTAGTTCCTGTCGCAGGGTAACGCTGCTCAATTAGCTCAATTTTTTCAGCGTAGATTTCGTTACGAATAACCGTTTGTACCGGCGTTTCATCGACTCGTAAAAAGGCAATGTGCTTTTCATTTGGCGACCACCAATAGCCGGTCATACGCGACATTTCTTCTTGAGCAACAAATTCACTCATACCATTTTTAATAGTGTCGCCACCATCGATTGTAAGTTGGCGTTCTTCTCCTGAAGCAATATTTAATACATAGATATTTTGCTCACGAATATAAGAAACAAAATTACCTTTAGGTGAAAACTTCACATCAGTTTCAAAACCAACGGTTTCAGTTAAGCGTTTAGCTGTTTTTGTCGCTAGATGGTAATAGTAAATATCACCATTAAGTGGAAATAATAATGCACTACCGTCTTGCGAGAATTGGTATTCCATGATGCCAACACCATAGATACGTTGGCGTTCACGACGGGCTTTTTCTTCGTCAGATAAGTTTTCTGGGCCACTAAATAATGATTGAGAATCAACAAGTAGTTTATTTTCTTTACGGGCTAAATTGTATTCCCATAAATCATAACGGTGTAAGTCTTCTGCTTTGCCCTGAAGGTAAGTTACTCGTGTTCCATCAGGAGAAAATTTTAATGATTTGGGCGTTTGACCATTCAGAGAAGGCGAACTATAAATACGCTCAATGGTTAATTGCTCGGCGCTAGGCGCTTGGACTTTTTCATCAGTTGCATTTGCATTCAAGGGTAAAGCTAATGAACAAACGAGAGATAAAAGTGCTTTTTTAACAGTAAATTTCATAGGAAAGTTATCTTATTAAGTTATTTTATTGGTTTGTGTATACCCATGTTACCTGAAGATGCAGGATTCAGCTGGAATTAGAAACGTCTTTAGGCAAGGTCTTGATTGAAGAGAATGGTTGTTCCCTTGTCGAAATCAATAACGTAGTATAAAGCGTATCTAAACCAGCCCTACGGGGATGTCTGAGCAAATCATGCTCTTCGTACCATCTGTTTTTAAGGGAATACCCTTAATAAAAAGATGCGCCTCGATCATGAATCGCTCAGGCATCCCGAAACTCGCATCTTGAAGTATCATGGGTATAAATAAGTAATTGTGTGCGTTGTGCCGATGACGTCCCTGCCAATACTTTAGCCCTAGCACTTTAACAAACACCAGTATATTAAACTAGCGTAGTGCTAATAAAGGACCAATATTTTAAGGGACATTATTCAAAAAAATTGCTCTTAGTGTAAACAATAATGGCAACAAATTATTGGTATAGCCTGCCAGTTATTAGACTTTTAGGTCATTATTTTATCAACTCGATGAGTTCATGAATGGTTTTTACTGCTTTGATGTCAGCGCCTAGACCTTCCATTGATTTATGGTAATTACGATAGGGAATATATATTTCAGTGAAGCCGTGTTGCGCAGCCTCTTTAACACGAGGTACGCCGCTGTCTATTGGCCTAACGTCACCATTTAAGCTCAACTCACCCATGATGCAGGTTGTTCTGGGGATAACAAAATCATTAAGACTGCTTAACAGTGCAGTGACAAGTGCTAGATCGATACAAGTTTCAGACTCATCAATTCTCAAGCCGCCAACAATATTAAAAAAAGTATCGTGGAATATCTTTGTTTTGGTGTGTTTTCGTAGTATCCCCGTTAGCATTTTAATTCTATTCATGTTTAAACCAACACAAACACGTTGTGGAAACTCTGCCTCTGTTTCTGTGGTCAAACATTGAATTTCTAATAGTAAATTTCGATTACCTTTACGAATACAGGTGATTGTTGAGCCAGGAGACTCGGTACTGGAACCAGATAAAAATATCTCACTTGGGTTATCAACACTGAGCATGCCGCGTTCACACATTTTAAAAATGCCAACAGTGTCGATATCACCAAAACGGTTTTTGTTCGCTCTTAATGTACGGATTTGACCATCATTAGTATCGATATGTAATAAAGCATCAACGATATGTACTAGCGTTTGCGGGCCGGCAATTTCATTATTCTTATTTACATGGGCAATAATAAACATAGTTACATTGTTTTGTTTACAATACTGGGTCAGTGATTGTGCACTGCTTTTTACTTGCGAAGGAGAGCCTGGACTGCCATTTGCATTTTCAGTGACTACCGCCTGAATAGAATCAATAACGGCAAACTTAATTTTGTTTTTATCTAACTCTTCAATAATAGCTTCAACACTGGTTTCAGCTAATAAATAAAGGTTATCTTCGTCATAATCCAACTTTAATCTGTGCACACGGTTTTTGAACTGAGAAAGTGACTCTTCAGCGGTACAATAAAGTGAAGCGTGAGTTTTTGACATGCGAGCGACAAGATCAGACAGTAGGGTGGTTTTACCTGCACCTGGATCGCCAGAAATAATATTTACTGAACCTGTTGTTACACCACCAGATAAAACACGATCAAGCTCTCCGATACCTGTTAATCTTTTTTCGGCGTCAATAGATTCTATTTCGTTAATTTTTTTAGAACCACCACCTGTTAAACCAGCATAGCCGCCTGTATTTGCGTTACGAGAAACAGTACCTTTGCTGGCTGATTTTGATATTTTCATTTCTACTAGGGTATTCCACGCACCGCAACGGCACTGGCCTTGCCAACGCGTATGATTCATACCGCAATCGGTGCATACAAATTCGATTTTTGCTGCTTTTACCATCTAGATTTACCATCCTTTAAACGATAACATGACTGCAATAAGCGTCTGTCATTGAACAATATTATGTGAATTTATACCAAACGGATTAACTCTCGCTAAGTGATCAATCAATTAGTCCAGTTGGTATTACACTATCAATAAAAACCAATTTATAAAAATGAATGGTTTTGTTTGATCTCTATCATTGAGAGGCATAGAAATTGCTTAGTTTTTAATGATAAAGTCGGTTAGATTATAATGATTTTGATTTTTTTGTCTAAGCTAAAAGTTCTAACCCAACAGTGACGCTGTAGTTAAGTGTTTAAAATATGCGGTAAATCAGAAGTTGATACAAAAACTATGAATAAAGATTTTAGTAAACACCTTGATATTATTAATGATTTTCGTGGTGAGGTAAATAAAAGGACTTTTGAAGCTAATTATAGTGCTGTAACCGAGCATCTTAATAAAACTGAAAAATTTTTATTAAAAATGGAATTGAAACGCTTGGCTGGTCCTTGCGCGCGATCCATTGATTTACGTGGCTTGGTCAATGGTGAATGTCAGTTATTTGACTTTCAAGGTCAAACCCACTTTTTAGATGAGGTTGCTATCGCCTCCCTCAAAGAAAGTGTGGCGAAGTATGGTGCTTATACTTTTGGCGTATACGAAACTGTGAAGAATGCTAAAAATAGTTTTCGTAATATTTACCAAAATGAACAGATTACTCCTAACGCTACCGAGAGGAATAATAACAATAAACCTGGACCGGAAAAGCTTCAATACCCAGCTAAACTAAACCTTTTAGCGAACTATCCTAACCGTTCTGAAGAACGAATGAATTTTGCTATTCCTATCACCTTAACGGTACTTAACAAGCAAGAGTTAGCGACAACCAGTATTGACTTGAGTGTTAAGGGGATAAAGTTCAAATTGATTAATGAAATTCCTTTATTCAAAGGAGATCAGGTAAGTATCGCTTTTACCGGATTGGAGCAAGAATTTCAATTTAGTAAAGATGATCTTTTTTCGTTTGAAATTAAAAATGTTTTACGCGACTCAGGTACCCAACTTGTGGGTTGTCAACGTATTGATACGCCGGAAAATGATGGCTTTGAACGCTTCTTAATCGGTTATATCCAAGGAAATAAACGTCGTTATAAAATCAATTTAGATAATAGTTTATTAGCATTGCAAGCAAGAAGTCTTGAACAGTTTACTTTAGTTAAACTAAATGAATTGATTATATTTATGCAGTGCGCCAATGGTGATAGTAATCAGAAATCGCCTCGATACGCACTTACGACTAAAAACAACCAGAAATTATATCAATATTGGCGAGATGAAAAAAATCGTTCGGCCCTGCATTACCTCATCAATACTGAGCGGTTAGAGCGTTTAAAGACTTTACAGCAACAAGGTAAGAGCTTATTAGTATTTAGTTTTATTCATCAACATAAAGGTGATAAATTTTTCTATACAGTAGATGAAGAGCAACTTAAACATGATCATGCTTTTTTTCTGCAGTTTTTAGCTTTTGCAGCCAGTAAAAGTAGTTTTACCATCACAGCATTAAAGTCGCAAATGATAAGCCCTGAGCATGCTTATTCTCCCTATACTTTATCTACTGCTATGACTAAACAGCAAAATTATTTGAATCCTCCGTTAACAGATGAGGTAAAAGATATTCTTGCACAATTGCCTTGCGCTGTAACGGCAACCGACATTACCAATGCTAGTGATTTTAGTGATTATCAAGAACTAAGTTATGAAGGCATTGACCTTGAACGACTGAAAAGTTTAGGTCTAAAGCATAATGGTAAACAAAATCGGGTGGATGAAATAACCTTAAGTTATGGACACCAACGTCAAGAAGTTCGCTTTAAATACCAGACGCCCGTTATTATTGAATCAGATGATTCAAATTGGTCTGGCTTGTCGGCAGATTTTTCTGTTTCAGGTCTGAAAGTAGATTTAGAAAATCCTGCTGTTTTATCTAAGGGCGATATCGTTCATCTAAGCTTTCCAAAGTTACAGAAAATCACCTCAGCTTTTGATTTAAAGCAATTGCCTTATAAGATTATGAGGATCAGTAAAGATAAAAAAATAGTCAACCTTAGAGTGTCTGTTAAAGAGCATCAGCATATAGGAAGATCTTTTTTTAAGCTGTTAATTGATAAGAATAAAAATAAGTTAACGCCTGATGAATATGCGATGTTAACGCCTGGTTTATCGAGTGCGCTCAGAACCTTGTACGCGGTGAATATGGAAATACCAACGGCTATGGTGCAATCGAGTGGTAGTCGCTACAAAGTGGAGAACTTAGTCGTTGGGAAACATGGTTATCAGAGCCCTAAAAACTTATTATCGGCCATGTCACGATTAAGTGATCGCCATGGTTATCATAATTTATACCCGCTGTTGGGTAACTTACAAGTTAGTCATTTAGTCGACCAACAAATGAAGAAATTAATGGCGAGTGATACTGCAGTCAGTGAGCTGATCTATATTGCGATAGATCCAAGTATTACTGATATAGAGAAGTCGGTCACGATTAAACAAGTGAGTGAGCTTACTACACCCCAGATGAGAAACTTTTTTATTAAAAAGTCTTTGAACCAAGGGAATTTTTACAGTCTAGAACTGAAATTGTCGCGAAGTGATGAAGCAAATATGGAGCACTTAAATCCTGAGCTGGCGTACATCGGCTCTTATGCGATACATCGCGGTAAACAACTTGAACAAGATATTTATAGTGTAGCGGGTTTAGTTCAGCTAATTGATGTTACTCAAGAAACATTATTGAGGTATGAGCTGACTAGGTAGTATGATAAATACTGTATTTATTATACTTGAGCTACTTCAACATTTTTAACTTATACTTTGAAGTAGCTCAGATATGGATTAGCTTCAGGCTATTACCGCTTTAGATAAAATATAAAAACTAAACTAACGGTTATTTGCTTATTATTTTACGCTAACCAATGTAGCAGGCAATCTAAGCCTTGTACGTTAATGCTGCTATCTGCTTGAGCTAATACAATAGGTTTAGCATGAAAGGCAACACCAAAACTTGCTGCAGCCATCATAACTAAATCATTAGCACCATCACCCATAGCAACTGTTTGTTCTTTTGGTATTTGATACTCTTTGCTTAAAATAGCCAAAGAGTCTGCTTTTACTTGTGCATCAACGACACTCCCTAAAACTTTACCGGTAAGTTTGCCTTCAATAATTTCAAGCGTGTTGGCAAAAGCAGCATCTAAGCTTAGCGTTTCTTTTAGGTGGTCAGCAAAATAAGTAAAACCACCTGAGGCAATTGCAATGCGCCAATTGTGCTTTTTAAGTTCGACAATGAGTGGTTTTAATCCAGCCATTAATGGAATGTTTTCAGCAACATCACTTAATATACTTTCTGGTGACTCCGCTAATGTTGCAACACGTTGATGTAAACTTTGCGCAAAATCGAGTTCACCTAACATGGCACGTTCTGTAACTTCTGCGACTTCTTCACCAACGCCGGCAAGTTTAGCTATTTCATCAATACATTCAATTTCTATGGTGGTTGAGTCCATATCCATCACTAATAATCCAGGCACTGTTAATTTGGGTACATCTTTTAATAATGCCGCTTCAATTTTATTTGCTAAAGCAAAGTCAGCAATCGCTTTGCGCGTTGTAATAAAGTCATCGCAGTTTACTTGAAAACGACAGCTTGTTTGACTATTACGGTGATTAATCGTGGTGAGCGTCTTGATTTCAAATTGGGCGTTGTTTTGCAATGCGACTAGTTGCGAAAGGGTAAGCTCTTGAAAAACAACCAGCTCTATCTGACTTTTTGTTGTCGGCTCACTTGCAGAGATGTCAGCTAAAGTAAGCGCTTGTTCAGACAGGTTGAAGGCAATAGGTAATTGTTTACCTTGGAAATTATTAGCTAAATACTGTTCAAGCGATTGGGGTAATATAGTGGTAATAAAAGACACGTTAACTCTCTTGGGTATGTTCTAAAATTAATAAACTTCACATCAGTTAATAATCTAACTATAGTGACACTATTGATGCGCTAAAATAGTCACCAGTGTACTTATGAAGCAAGCCGAACAGCCTTTATACCCTAAATTATCGTCGATTTATAATAAAATCCTGCAATTAGCTAGTGCAATTTTACTTATCATAGTACTGATGAGTCTCTGGCAGTCTACAGGAGAGAAAAATACTGATAATTTAACTGCGCATTTTAATTATATTGCTAAGCAGCAACTTCAACAGGCCATTGTTGGCGTAGCTGTTATTCTTGAACAATCTCATGAAAGTAAAATAGAACAAGATACGTTTTTACAGCATTACCTCGATGGCCTGACAAAAGTCAATTTTGTTAAACAAGCCCATTTATATGATGCGACAGGATTACTATTAGTATCGAGTGCTTCAATAGAGAAGGACAAGCAAGGTAATGAACTTGCTCCGCTTAAGGCCAAGAGCATAAATGACCTTTACGGTATTTCCCCACATCAACGTAACGTAAGCGAGACGTTAACGCCTTTTGTTGAAGAAATACGCCATACCAACTCAAGCCTTTACAATCTCCATGGTTATCTTCGCTTTACCATAGAACAATCTTATTTGACTGATGCCTTAGCAAAAGCAGATGAAGAGCAACAATCTTTGCAGCGTTTAATGTTGCTCTTAGCTGGCTTGGTAGGGTTTTTACTTACACGGGGTTTAAATCGCTTTAGCAGGCGCGGATATCGTTTAGACTCTGAGGCTAAAAAAGTCTAATACCAATAAATTAGTTAGATTGCTTTAATACATTTCTTTTAAGTGAAAAATATCTGCTCGATGTTATGTTCAAGCTGATTTGCTATTTCCTCTGAGCTTTCAGGGCGTATGGTTGATAACACCTCAAAAATTTTGATTAAGTTTACTGGAGAATTAGCCGGTGACTTAGCTGGTGGGTTAGCAGAAGAGCTAGTATGCACTTCAAGTTTTTCACCTTTTGTATTCTCGTTATTAGTCGGTTCTTCTTTATCTATGACTTCTCTACTTAACGGCATTGATGGCGCATCAGTTTCCAATACTAAACTCTCTAAGGGCAGACGCTTGAGGGTGTTTATCGTTTTTTTAGCGCGAGAATAAGTGATAGTACTACCGACACCAAGTTTAAAACCTAAATCAATATAACCCTTAGCTTGTTGATAGCTACCTGAAAAGCCGTGAATAATTCCAGTTCTTGCTAATTGGTATCTTTTCAGAAACGGCATTATTTTATCGTGCGATTGTCTGTGATGGATTATTACCGGTAGATTTTGTTGTTTAGCGAGGTTGAGCTGAAAATCAAAAAAATGCTGTTGATGATGTAAGTTATCTTCAGGAGTTTGTCCGTGGTTAACGGCTTGTTTGGCGATAGCGCCGTCAATTCCAATTTCTCCTACGGCAATGATCTCTTGTCGCGATTTAATCACTAACTTACTTAATTGTTCAAGGTGTGAGTCATCAAGGGTTTGTAAAAACCATGGATGAATACCTAAACAAGGATAAATCTTAATCAGATTAGTGTTGGTGCTATTGCTAAGGTTATTGCCAAGGTCATCAGGACATCGTTTGGCTAGGTTGAGTACTTGTGAAAAGTTGTCAGGCGCAATAGAAGGAACAATGATACGGTTAATAGCAAGTTGCTGGCATTGCTCTAATAAGGCGGATAGCTGCTCACTAAAAGCAATATCATCAAGGTGGCAATGGCTATCGGTAAACTGCATCATTACCCCCTTGTGATTATTGACTCTTTAGTGTTGAGTTTTAGCTGTTGAAGATAAAGCTTTTAAATCTTCATCTTCAATATCTGTTAATCAAGCATCTAATAGTAACTCTTAATTCAGGACAATATGTTCTAAGCATTGTCTGATTAGTCGCCCCCATGTCACGTCCATGTAGTGACTTCGACAATGATGTAGAGATTTACGATAAAATATTTATATCACCTGAATTTATAAGTCACTAGCGCTAAATAGAACTAAGCTATTAACAAGTTAAACGAGTTACATACGCTCCATTGTTTCAATCCCTAGTATATCTAAACCTTGTTTTAAGGTATCGGCAATAACTTTACATAAGGCTAGACGCGATGCTTTAACTTCATCGCTAATACCTTCTTTAAGAATAGGACAGGCTTCATAAAAACTCATATAAAGACTCGCTAATTCATAAAGGTAGTTACATAACAAGTTAGGCGTACATTCACTAATGACCGCATCAATAACATCTTCAAGTTGTAATAACTTTAATGCTAAGGCTTTCTCTTGCGGTTCGATAATACTGATAGGTGCATTGTTATTCTCAGATCCAGCTTTAGAGAATATACTCTGAATACGAGAGTAAGCATATTGTAAGTAAGGTGCTGTAGCGCCTTCAAAACTTAACATCGTTTTCCAGTTGAAAATGTAATCACTCGTACGGTTTTTCGATAAATCGGCAAATTTCACCGCGCCAATGCCTACTTTCTTTGAAATTTCAGCTAAATTAGCATCAGTAATATCAGGGTTTTTCTCTTTGATTAATGTACTTGCACGAACTATCGCTTCATCAAGTAATTCAGCTAATTTAATCGTACCACCAGTACGGGTCTTAAATGGTTTACCATCATCACCCATCATCATACCAAACGGACAATGCTGATAGCCGACGTTTTCAGGTAGGAATTTGGCTCTACGAGCAACTATTTCAACTTGTTTAAAGTGCAGTGCTTGTCGGGCATCTGTAAATATAATGATGCGGTTAGCTGCTAGCTTGCCACTACGGTATCGACATGCTGATAAATCAGTGGTCGCATATAAGAAACCACCACCTGATTTTTGCACAATAAATACTGGAGCTTCACCATCTTTATTGGCCATTTCATTAATGAAAACAACTTTAGCACCTTGGCTTTCTTCGGCTATTTCCTTAGCCATGAGTTCATCAATTACTGTTGATAAATCATCGTTATATGCGCTTTCACCCATAATATCTGAACGTTCTAATGAAACATTTAATTTAGTGTAAATCTCTTCACTGTGTGTGATTGAAATATCAATAAATTGTTGCCATAACTTGGCACATGCTTCGTCACCACTTTGCAGTTTAACTACATCAGCACGCGCTCTATCGGCGAAACCTTCTTCGTCATCAAAGCGTACTTTCGCTTCACGATAAAAATTCTCTAAATCGGCAAGCGCTGTTTCAGCTACTTCATCGCTGGCCAGTTTGTCACTTAAATGTGCGATTAACATACCAAACTGCGTACCCCAATCACCCATGTGGTTTTGGCGAATAACCTTATCACCACGAAACTCTAGTGCGCGTACAACGGCGTCGCCAATGATGGTTGAGCGTAAGTGACCAACGTGCATTTCTTTGGCAAGGTTTGGTGCAGAGTAATCAACGACAACAGTCTGTTGATCATCACCAGGGTTAACCCCGCGCTGTGCTACGCCAATGCAGTCATCTTGAGTAATTGTGTTAAGCTGAGTAGCTAACCAATTCTCATCTAAATGAATATTAATAAAACCGGGGCCTGCTAATTCAACTTTGCTGGCAATACCGTCTAGGCCTTTACTACTGGTAAGCTCGGCAACAACCTTGGTTGCTAACTCACGTGGGTTAGTTTTTAGTTTTTTCGCCGCACCCATCACGCCATTGGCTTGATAATCACCAAAGTTTGGACGATTTGATAAACTTAACGCAGGGTTTGTACCTTCAGGTAAGCCGGCTGCAACCATAGCGGCGCTGACTTTCTCACTTAATATGTTTTTAATATTCATTGTAATAGACTCTTTATCATTGTTATTTGGCTCAAACTTGGCATCAATGATACTCACATGCGATGCATGCTCCGTGTCATTTCTTTAACCTTGAACCAACTAACTGCGATAAAGAAGTTATTACGCAGTTAGTGAAATTTATTTTTTAAGTTCTGCTTAATTATTAAAATAATCAGCAAAATATTTTTAATCTTTATTTACGATTTAATTCATATTTGGTTAACTAGTTAGTTTATTTTACAAGGCGCTTGAAAATTTTTATAAGGGAGCTTAGTACACTAAGTGACAGCATAAAAATTATCAAGCAACACCGAAAAATGACGAACTAGGACACCAAACTAGTGTTCACGAGTCGAGTGGAACACGATATCGGGATTACGCTCTTGCGCTAGCGATAAGTTAACCATGGTTGGCGCTATATAGGTTAAGTTATTACCACCATCTAGTGCCAAATAATCACCCGATTTCTTTTTAAATTGCTCTAAGGTACGTTCATCATCACAAGTACACCAGCGAGCGGTAGCAACACTGATTGCTTCGTATATAGCATCAACCTTATACTCGGTTTTTAATCGTTGCACAACAACTTCAAACTGCAATACACCAACAGCACCAACAATCATGTCATTATTGATGAAAGGTCTAAATACTTGGACTGCACCTTCTTCAGATAACTGAATTAAGCCTTTTTGTAATTGCTTAGCTTTCAATGGATCACGTAGTCGAATACGACGGAACATTTCAGGGGCAAAGTTCGGGATACCACTAAATTTCATCATTTCGCCAGCAGTAAAACTATCGCCTATTTGAATGCTACCATGGTTGTGTAAACCAATAATGTCGCCAGCGTACGCTTCTTCAACATTAGATCTATCACCAGCCATAAAGGTTACTGCATCAGCAATTTTGACATCCTTTGCTAGTCGAACTTGTTTCATTTTCATGCCTTTTTCATATTTACCTGAGCAAATACGCATGAAGGCAATACGGTCACGATGTTTTGGATCCATGTTGGCTTGAATTTTAAAAACAAAACCTGAGAATTTTTCTTCAGTCGCGACCACTTCACGTAAATCTGTTTTACGTGGTAAAGGCTTAGGTGCCCATTTGGTTAATCCATCAAGCATATGATCAACACCAAAGTTCCCTAATGCAGTACCAAAAAATACTGGAGTTAATTCACCCTTTAAAAATTCTTCTAAATCAAAGTCATGAGAAGCGCCTTGGACAAGCTCAAGCTCTTCACGTAAGTCATCAGCATAACTACCCACTGCTTCATCAAGTTCAGGATTATCTAATCCTTTGATGATGCGTACTTCCTGAATCATATGACCTAGGCCTGATTGGTATAAAAAAGTTTCATTGGTAACTAAGTTATATACACCTTTGAACTCTTTTCCCATGCCAATTGGCCAAGTAATAGGGGCACATTTAATTTTTAATACTTCTTCAACCTCATCCATCACTTCCATTGGGTCACGAACGTCGCGATCCATTTTGTTCATAAAAGTAATGATTGGTGTATCGCGTAGGCGAGTAACTTCCATTAATTTAACGGTACGTGCTTCAACACCTTTAGCAACGTCAATTACCATTAAACATGAATCTACTGCAGTCAAGGTACGATAAGTATCTTCCGAGAAATCTTCATGGCCGGGCGTATCAAGTAAATTTACCAAACAATTATTGTAAGGAAATTGCATTACCGAGGTAGTGATTGATATACCACGCTCTTTTTCCATTTCCATCCAGTCAGACTTTGCATGTTGACCTGATTTTTTACCTTTTACAGTGCCTGCTTTTTGCAAAGCTTGACCGAACAAAAGGACTTTTTCAGTAATGGTTGTTTTACCCGCATCCGGATGCGAAATAATAGCAAATGTGCGACGTAAATCGACTTGATCTTGCTGTACAGACATGCAAATTACCTGTTGAGTAAATAGTAGAGAAGCACCTTTTGCACTTAGCTTAGTACAAGGCTTTTCATTATTATTAAAAAATTGCGCGCATTGTAACATTAAAGGGCGTGTTGTTTAAGTTCGTCTTATTCTTTTATGATGTTTTTTATTGAAGTTGGAGTATTTGCGCATTATCGCGTGTCAGGTGATTGAGTGGTAATAGTTGGCGTAGTGAATATAGCGAATTATGATGCTAGAGAAATACTCAGATCACTGCTACTTAAGGTGCTTTTTATTTAATTCTAAAAGAGGCGTTATTCATCTAAATTAGGCTAGCTTAGGTCAAAAACTAATTAAATAAACTTGAAATGAATTGTGATTCTTTTTGCTCTAGTAAAGGCGCTTGCACCTTAATGACTTCTCGATGACTATTATGGTTGCGCTGTTGGGTTACTTGACTCGATAATAATGCGAAAGCTTGTTGCTCGGTTAGACCAGTAAGCTGGCAAATCTTTCTCAATGCATCATTGACGATAAGGCTTGTAACACCTTCATTAGACAGCAGGCTATCTGTTGTGTTGGGGGTCTTAGTAAACATTCTGCTCTCCTTAATTAGGTATAATAAATACTATCAAAACCTTGTTGCGGTTCTTGTTAAGTATATTAACTAACGGAGAGCGATTAACTAGCTACTTTACGTATTCAAATGTTGTTATTTGTTAATGGGAGTTGCCTTGTTATCAAGGTTGCTAGTGACGTTTATCTGCATACCATTGACATGACGATGGCATCTTCGTAGCCAAAGCCAGAGCTACTTGGGTAATAACCCGTTCGACGACTAATCTCAATAAACCCAGCGTTCATGTAAAGCATTTGTGCAGAGATATTTTTCGCGCGAACTTCTAAAAATACCTTTGTCGTACCGAGTTTTTTAGCTTGTGCTAAAAACTGGTTAAGTAATACTTTTCCGTAACCTTTACCTTGCTCACTCGGTGTTACACAAATATCCATCAGTGTAGCTTCACCAAGCACATATTCACCAACGTAAAAACCAATGACAGGATCACTAGGCAGGTTCATTGAGAGTTTTTCACCGAAATAACGGTTACCAATACAACTGACAAAAGTCTTTTCACTCCAAGGGTGTGAGTGACAAGCAAGTTCAATTGGCATTAGTGTCTCGACATCAGTACGCACTATAGCAGTAAAATGTTGCGTGTTAGCTTTTGCTGGATTACTCATTGTGTTTGCTCAGTCAGTAATTGCCATAGTTGCTTTTTAAGCATTGGCGACTTAGACATTTCAGTGATAGACGGCGTGAACAACTGCTGCTCAACCCATTGAATTTGATTGTGTGGTATTGCTGTGAAATACCAATTAAAAAGCCCTAAATCTAAGTGATCATTTTGATGATTGACTTCACCGACACTTAAATTTAATGCTAGTAAAATATCATTGAATAATTGCTGGCTAGCTAAATCGTTGAAGTCGATATTAAGATAATTCTTGGGTTTAACTAGAACGTTATCATTGGGCGTATCACAAGTGCGATGCTGCCAAAGGCTAATGCCCATTTCAGTAAGTTGCTCAAATTGATGTTGGTTAATGCTCATCGTTGATGGCTTATCAGCTCTAAATTTCAGGGTAAATATAATGACAGAATTTACTACAGACTAAAAGTAGATAAATTCATAGAAGTCATAATAGATTAACTAAACGTTAGCTTATTAGATACGATAGAATTTATAGAAGATTTAGTTAGATTTTATGAGAAAGGTATTCAGAAGAAAATGGCAGGGGTGGAGAGACTCGAACTCCCAACCATCGGTTTTGGAGACCGCT
>CAJXRC010000066.1 GCA_913058405.1 uncultured Colwellia sp.
CCCTTACAAGGCGGGGGTCACTGGTTCAAGCCCAGTATCGTCCACCATTCTTTATTCCTCCTATTTTCTTTCAGTGATACCTCAATATTATTCAGTTAAAAATTTTTTATCTTCATATTTCCGTACATATACTTTTCTACACCTTTCAATTATTATTTGTAGGTATTTAGCCTGCGTCGCCACCTCTAAAAATCAATAATTATTGGCCATTCCTCCAGCCATTCATGCCCATTGCAAAGATAAACTATTTAATTACATCAAAGTGATGAATTAACTTAAGTGCGGTGTTAAAATGCGGGCAATTTTTCGATTTATACTCCTGATGTCGCCAAATAGGCGCTGTTAGTGACACCCTTTAGAGATTCTTATGACTTTAACAACACGTTTTGCCCCAAGCCCAACAGGATACCTACATGTTGGCGGTGCCCGTACTGCTTTGTATAGCTGGTTATACGCCAAGAAAAATGGTGGTGACTTTATTCTTCGCATAGAAGATACCGACCTAGAGCGTTCAACCCAAGCCTCAGTTGATGCCATTATGGATGGAATGAACTGGTTAAACCTTGAGTGGACACATGGTCCATACTTTCAAACTGAACGTTTTGACCGTTATAACGAAGCAATAGAACAATTACTTGCCTCAGGTAATGCTTATCGTTGTTACAGCACCAGCGAAGAAGTTGATGCAATGCGTGAAGAAGCAAAAGCAAAAGGCGAAATAGAAAAATATAATGGCTTATGGCGTGACCGTACGGACCATCCAGCAGACAAACCTTTTGTGATCCGCTTTAAAAACCCGCTTGAAGGTGACGTTATCATTCAAGACATGGTTAAAGGTGATATTGCTATTAGCAATGAGCAATTAGATGATTTAATTATTGCTCGTTCTGACGGCACACCAACTTATAACTTAACCGTTGTTGTTGATGACTGGGATATGAAAGTTTCTCATGTTGTTCGTGGAGATGATCATGTTAGTAATACGCCAAAACAAATTAATATTCTAAGAGCATTAGGTGCTGATGTACCTCAATACGCTCATATTCCTATGATTTTGGGTGATGACGGTAAGCGTTTGTCTAAGCGTCATGGCGCTGTTGGTGTAATGCAATATCGTGATGATGGTTTCTTACCTGAAGCACTTCTAAACTATTTAGTCCGTTTAGGCTGGTCTCATGGCGATCAAGAAATATTTTCTCGCGAAGAAATGATTGAGTTATTTGATTTAAAAGACTGTAATCGTGCACCATCTGGTTTTAATACCGATAAACTTATTTGGGTGAATCAGCATTACATGAAAACGATGGACCCAGCTTATGTTGCAAAGCATTTAGCTTGGCATATGGCTGATCAAGGCATTAATACTGACAATGGACCTGCGTTGGCAGACGTTGTGAAAATTCAAGCAGACCGTGTTAAAACTTTAAAAGAAATGGCAGATATTTCACGTTACTTTTATGAAGATTTCACTGAACTCGATGCAAAAGCAGTTAAGAAGCATTTACGTCCAGTCGTTAAAGAACCAATGATGTTAGTTAAAGATAAATTAGCAGCATTAACTGATTGGTCACCAGAGCCTATTCATGCAGCAATCAAAGATACTGCAGTAGAATTAGCACTTGGCATGGGTAAAGTAGGTATGCCTCTTCGTGTTGCTGCTACAGGTGGTGGTAACTCACCATCTCTTGATATTACCTTAGCCTTATTAGATCAAAGCAAAGTAATTGAAAGAATTGAGCATGCCTTGGTCGTAGTAGAAGCAAGAATTGCAGCCGGTTAATGACATCTCTAATGATTAGTTTAACCACTTTAAATAAGTTTAGGAGAATGCCGAGTGCAATTTAGTGATTTTGGTTTAGACAGTGCTTTAATGAGTACCATTGAGCATATGGGTTTTAACGAACCAACACAAATTCAGCAACAGGCAATTCCTGCGGCAATGGCGGGGCATGATTTAATTGCTTCGTCTAAAACCGGCTCAGGTAAAACGTTAGCGTTTATTATTCCTGCTTTACAGCGGTTAAATAAAAATCGTGCTCTGTCAAAGCGTGATCCACGTGTGGTAATTTTAACGCCAACACGTGAATTAGCTAAGCAAGTATTTAGTCAACTGCGTTTATTTACGGCGAATACTCAATATAAAGCGGTATTAATTTTAGGTGGTGAAAACTTTAACGACCAAGTAAAAGTTTTGCAGAAAGAGCCCGAGTTTATCGTTGCAACACCTGGACGCTTAGCAGATCATTTAGCGCAAGGTCACTTCCATTTAAATGGTTTAGAGCTACTGATTTTAGATGAAGCTGATCGCATGCTTGATTTAGGTTTTAGTAAAGAGCTAACTCAAATAAATAAGGCAGCCGATCATCGTAAACGTCAAACGTTACTTTTTTCGGCAACCTTAGATCACGCGCAAGTGAATGAGTTTGCCACTGAATTGCTTACTAAGCCTAAACGAATTGCTATTAATGCTGGGCATAGTGAGCACGTAGATATTACTAAACGCTTTTACCTTGCTGATAATCTCACGCAAAAAGAAGCGCTATTACAGCACTTCTTAGTTACTGAGAAATCACAGCAAATCATTATATTTACTGCAACACGAAGTGATACTGATCGTTTAGCTAAACTACTTACTGAGCAAGATCTTAATGCTGTTGCATTGAGTGGTGAATTAAACCAGGGCCAACGTAATCAAATTATGGACAGCTTCTCTAAAGGCCAACATAAAATATTGGTAACGACTGATTTAGCTTCACGTGGTCTTGATTTAATCAATGTATCGCATGTAATTAATTTTGATATGCCAAAGCATACTGAGGAGTTTGTTCATCGTATTGGCCGTACTGGCCGTGCAGGAACTAAAGGTGATGCTATTTCATTAGTCGGACCAAATGATTGGTTAAGTCTTAAAAACGTAGAAGCTTTTCTACAACAAAAAATTAGCTTTACTAAAGTTGAAGGTATTAAAGTTAAGTTTAAAGGTTTGAAACCTAAGAAAGCCAAAGCAGTTAAAGCCAAAGTTAATGTCGCCCAAGATAAAAAGTCTTTACCGAACAAACCAAGAAAGGTTATTAAGAAAACTTTCTTAGATATACAAGATGCAGGTGCAATGAAAATTATTAAGCGCAAAAAAGCATTAACACCAGAACAAATTGAAGACGATAGTAAAAAGGAACAGGACTAAAAGCAGAGGTAGTGTAACGCTATAATAATGCCACATCCATGTTCCAAAATTGTGAGTTATCTCCATATTGGTCGCAGTGAATAATTAGATTTTATTATTATTTAGTCGCTGCAATACTTGACTGAGATAACTTGCAATATTCTTTGATTTACCTTGTGCTATACACTAAAGATCACCTGTTAGCAGTGATAAATACTAGACTTTAGTCTTTATCAGCACGCAGGTTAGACATAAAATATTTATATATGTAGTTTATAACCAACACCTTTAATCGTTATGATCCAGTGTGGATTGTCGGGATCAAGTTCAACTTTCTTTCTCAGTAAATGCATGTATTGATAAAGGTCTGATTTATTTGCTCGTCCTCTATTCGGCCACAAATGCGTGATTAATTTTTCAGTTGTACATACCCGCTCTGGATCTTCAGCTAACAGCTTAAACAATTTAAATTCTTTAGTAGTGAGCTCTAAGTTTTTCCCTTTCAAATAAACATTTTGACAATCTCTATCAATTTTAAATAAACCTAATAACTCAAGTTCTACATCAGGATTAAGTAATTCAACTGACCCATTCTGTTTGTTGGATGAAAAAGAGTTTATGGTGCCTAATAATGTCCGACGGTCCGTGCCTAATCTGCGATTGTAATTTCTTCGTTCATCAAAAACATGGGTGAAATCGATGATATATTTATTAATATAATCATCAAGTTTTTCAATAAAAGTTTCGTCTTTGTAATAATTGAGCCATGGCAGTAAAAGGTGAAGTGGCATTCTATTTCTATTATGTATTGCACACACAGGAATGGAATATTTATGATGGATACTGTTTAACGATTCCAAATGATCTTCAATTAGAGACGGAGTCATTTCACGTAAATCAAAAATAATTAATTTAAATTTAGGATGCGTACCATTGCAATATAGAGGTTTGGAGCGAGGCAAGCATTTGAGAGTAAAATGGTTAGCAACACAATAACCTGTTAATAAGCCAATTATAAAGCTGTCATTTGAAATGATGAGCATACTGTTGTCATGCTGAAAACAAGGCATATTCAAATCCTTTTCTAAATTTTAATGACGTAATTAATCTACTAATGAATATCACTTTGAAAGCAAGATTGAGTGCTTGAATAAAAAGTCCACAGAAAAAGTTAATTCATTGTTAACAAATAAATTTTAATCATTACGGTTAAAAATGAAGCAATATTTGCGCCTTAAATGCTTTTCATCGCTAATACAATCGGTTAAGCGATTCTGAATAAATCAGCGATGAGATGTAAGTGAAAAGTGTAAAAAATACTGACAGCGCAACTAAGCTCAAACACAATATTTCGGCATCATATTCATCATTTAAAGTCCAAGAACACCTTACTTTTATTGCCTTTGCATTTGATAAAAAAATTTGTAAATTCAGTTTGTAAAGTTCTTTTTTTAAGTGTTTTTTGATGCGTCTTTAATGGAATTTTAAGTTAGCCGTGAACTACTATTCACAGTGAATACAAAGCCGGTGCATTCAGATATATGTTAACACAGAGATAGGTTAACGCTTTTTATATAGGCATACACGCTTTATATGGACGTTTAAGGTGTCACTATTTTTCTTGTAGCGTTAGATTTTCAATCAGATTAATAGTTACTAAATAATTTTTAGTGGAGTATAAAATATGAAACTTTTTAACAAAAATATACTAGCAGTAAGTATTGCCCTGATACTTAGTTCTGCTGCCAATGTAGCATTGGCAAATGAAGCGAATAATGGTTCATCCGCAGCAAATGAAAGCTCGACGGCAACTACCAGTAACGACAATTCAGATAATAGTAACGATTTAGCGGTTGATGTTGCAGATTCAGGCAATAACTCAGCTAATGACAATTCTGATAACAGTGATGCTTCCAATAACTCGGATAATTCGGATAACAGTAATGACTTAGCGATTTCAGATAATGCTAATGATAACTCCGATAATACCAACAACTCTGATAACAGTAATGACTTAGCGATTTCTGATAATGCTAATGATAACTCCGACAACACCAACAACTCTGATAACAGCGATAGCTCAAATAATTCGGATAACTCGGATAACAGTAACGACCTAGCGATTTCAGATAATGCTAACGATAACTCCGACAATACCAACAATTCGGATAACAGTGATAGCTCAGATAATTCTGATAATAGCGATAATAGCGCTGATCTAGATGTTGCCATTTCAGATAATGCTAATGACAACTCCGACAATACTAATAATTCAGATAACAGTGATAGCTCTAATAATTCGGATAACTCAGATAATAGTAATGATCTAGCTATTTCAGATAATGCTAATGATAACTCCGATAACACTAACAACTCTGATAACAGCGATAGCTCCAATAATTCAGATAACAGTGATAATAGCGCTGATCTAGATGTTGCCATTTCAGACAATGCTAATGATAATTCCGATAATACTGACAACTCAGATAACAGCGATAGCTCTAATAATTCGGATAATTCGGATAATAGTAATGATCTGGCTATTTCAGATAATGCTAATGATAACTCCGACAATAGCGATAATTCTGACAATAGTAACGATTTAGACGTTGATATAGCCGACTCAGGCAATGACAGCTCTAATAATTCGGATAACTCGGATAATAGTAATGATTTAGCTATTTCAGATAATGCTAATGATAACTCTGATAATAGTGATAACTCAGATAATTCGGACAGCTCAGATAATAGTAATGATTTCGACGTTGATATAGCCGATTCAGGTAATGACAGCTCGGATAATTCGGATAATTCTGACAACTCGGATAGCTCAGATAACAGCACTGATTTAGACCTAGCCATTTCAGATAATGCTAACGATAACAGCAATAATTCTGATAATAGTGATAACTCTGACAACTCAGATAATTCGGATAGCTCAGATAACAGCAATGATTTAGACGTTGCTGTTACAGATAGTTTTAATGATAACTCCGACAACTCAGATAATAGTGATAATTCAGACAATTCTGATAATAGTGATAATTCTGATAATTCGGACAACTCAGATAACAGTACTGATTTAGATTTAGCTATTTCAGATAATGGTAATGATAATTCGAATAATTCCGACAACAGCAATAACTCGGATAACTCGGATAATAGTATGACTAATGCTAATGCTATGGGGTCTGCAGCTGCTAACAATGGTGGAGTAGCTACTGTTGATAACACCAACAACAGCGATAACTCTGATAACAGTGACAATAGTTATGCTGAGGCATCTGATCACTCAGCTTCAGCGAATAATGGCGGGACTGCCAGTATTGACAACAGTGATAATAGTACCAATACAGACAATAGTGATAATAGTGGAGCTTGGGCTGATGGATGGGGAACATCTTCAGCGAATAATGGCGGCACAGCTACTACAACGTATAGAGTTAATGAATCTGTTCTAAACGGTACAGTGACTCAAAACAATGTAGCATATAATCTCAATGGTGCTTCTACAGTCACGAATAGCAACAATATGACAGATACGTTCAATGGTACTGCAGGTATTAACCAAAATGTGCAAAATCTTGGTAATAATGCTTTAACTCAGCAACAAGTATCACTTCAAGGGAATGTTAACGTAAACCAATGAACTCTTGATACACCGACTCGTTAGGTTTATGTAAAACGACGTTAAAGGAGTTGCTGACATGATGTTAGCAACTCCTATAAGGATAAGGGCTATGAAAAAGCTATATCAAAGTAATCGTCTACTAATCTTGTTGACCTTGTTAATTTTCATAAGTTACAAAGTCTCTGCTGAAGAAGTTGTTGTAGATTTTGCGGTTATCGATGTTGCACCGGTTTTGCTTGAAGAATTAGATCAAATCCGAGGCCTTGGTGGAGTCGTTGATGTTACCAATAATGCAAGCTTAAGAGCTGAGCTTACTGATAATGAAGTGAGTGATAGCGTTACTGGATATAACATCATTGATCAAGGATCATTTAGCGACGCAAGTGGTGTATTTTCAATTATTCAAAACACGGGAAACAATGTCATTATTCAAGATTCGACTATCATTACAGTAACAATAACCCCTGAGTAAAGGTACCCATTATGAATAAATTGTTTAAGGTATCTATGTCATTGCTAGCCATATTACTAACGCTAATGTTTCCTGTTTATGCAGGTACAGTTAATTTAGGAGGAGGTTTCAGCGGAGGTAATTTTTCAATAAATGTTTCAAGCATCAAAGAACAACGTTTCAAAACTATCTATAAGCAACAATATGACTTCAGTTGCGGTTCAGCAACCCTAGCAAGTCTTTTATCTTTTCATTATGACGATGTTGTTGATGAATTGATGGTTTTTAAAGATATGTATAGCAACGGTGATCAAAAAAAAATACAGAAACATGGCTTTTCACTGTTCGATATGAAGTTATATTTATCACGACGAGGTTATAGATCTAATGGTTTTAAAATAAGTTTAAATCAACTAGCAAAAGCTGAAATTCCGGCCATTACTATTATTAATAATAAGGGCTATATGCACTTTGTTATTATAAAAGGTAGCGATGAAAAGGAAGTCTTAGTGGGCGACCCTGCCTTGGGAATTAAAGTTTACAGCAGACAAGAGTTTGAAAAAATGTGGAATAAACAAATTGTTTTTGTTATCCAGGATAAAAAAGATATTGCTTCTAATCATTACCAAACACAAGATGAGTGGAATTTACGAGTAAAGGGCCACTTAGGTCTTGCTGTTGATCATTCTAGTTTAGCATTATTTAATATACTCCAACCCTCTTCTATTGATTTCTGATTTAACTTTTAGGATATTTACATGAATATTAACTCAGACATGCTTCTAAATAATCTACGTATGATGGTGATATCTACCATTATTGCAGGGCTATGCTCAGCCTCAAGCTTGGCAAATGAAGATGTTGAACAATCATCTGTAGAGATAGAGAAATGGCACAAGGTATCTGATACGCACTTAGCTTATTCTCGAGGCGGATTTATATTACCTAACGGTGTCATTGTAGATATTAGTTTTGAAAAACTACTATTTAGAAATGGTGAAGAAACCGCTAGTTCTTATTTTTCAACCCCAGATAATCAGCACTTAGTTAACGATGGAAAACTGAATATACCAGGGCTATCTGATGATCTATTTCAATCCATTATCCAAAATGACCTAGACAACCAAACGTTGCAAACAATAAATAATATAAACATTGATATTAAAAACTTAAATAATATCAACTTAACCCCAAGTGCTAGTCAATTTTATAATTTACATTCGTTGCCGATAACCATTAATTAATAACTATTAACCCCAAAGTTAATCTACTCAGAATGACTCTCTGATTGGCAGAGAGTATGTGCTCGAAAAAGCTTACATAAAAGAGTCCAGATATTCTTTTACCTGCGCTATTTAAAATAGAATACCCAAGATAATTGCTTCCTCATAACCTAACATTCTGTCTTTTGTACCGAGAGCCCTTTCTATTAATGAGCGAGGGTATGATGGCTTAGCATCAATACAACGAAGAGTTTCGGTAGGGAACAGTACAAAACATCTCAAGCACTGCTTTAGAAATACTGACTTTATAGAGACTAAAATGATGACAAATTAATTTGAAATAGAATAACTAGGGCTTCATTTTTTGTTTTAACTGCTAGTTTCAAAGTGGCTTTCATTACCATTGGGTTTCAACGTGAGCGGTAAATAGAAGCGTAACTGTTTAGAAGTATCATGCTAAAACATCATCGGAACTCTAAAGTTTAGTCGAACATCTGGGGCATCGTCGGTAACACCAATATTCAAAGATAAGTTTAAATTAGTTGTTGTCGAATAGTTGAATGAATAACCGATAATCAACTGTCCAATATCAAGTTCACTACCTTCAATTTTGATATTATCAATTTTAGACTTTAATACATGTTTATGGGAGTAACTTAAACTCATAGAAGTACGATCATTTAATGAAAGACCTAAACCAAAGCTAAACCCTACGCTATCACCAGGATTCACTTGCCCGACATCCTCATCGGTTGCTAAATTATTGCCGTAACTAATATTACCAAAAAGTACGCCAGGATCCGTTGAATAAATGGCAGTTAAACTTGGTTGAACACTGTAGAAACCAGATCCTGTTGGTAACTCGGTAGGAAAAACAACTCCTGGATTCGATTCTACATACTCAACTTCAAATGGACTTGTACCTGTCGGAATTGTTGCCACTAGATTGAACACATAAATTGCTCCACCATTAGCGCCAGAGTTAAGCTGATAGCGGGTAGATAATTCTATATCCCCCATATCACCGCCACTGGCGGTAAATATTTCATCTTCACTAACACCGACACTTACCGGACGAGAGCGTTGACTGTCATTTCGTCCTATGTACGAAAATTTTGCGTCGATCTCCCAACGATCATTTACACCGTAACGAGCACCGAGACTACCGATAAACGTATGGCGCTTAATTTCTCTGAGGTCTATTAAACCAACAACAAGTGCAGGGAGGAAAGAATAAGCATCTAAAAATACACGGTTGGAATCGGTATATGAATAACCTAACCTCGGTTCTATTATCAATGTACCTGATCTTGTTAGAACACCGCTATTGTTCGTACTTAATTTAGGTATTGCAGACACATCAATACGGGTGGCTTGTTTAGGTGGCGCTTTGCCTACAGGTTTATTGATAACTGCCGAAGATTTAGGCTTTTTATTGTTGGCTTGTTGGGTTTTTTTATTTGTCGAGGAGCTTTTTCTTTGCTGGTTATTTTTGGGCGGTTGGTTTTTAATTAGACGTTTTAAGTTTTCAATTTCTCGCCCCTGTTGAATCAGTATTTTTGATTGTCTTTCAAGCTCAAGTTGATATTTTGTTTTAGCTGACTCTGATGGCTCAGCAGCTCCCTGTGCATAACAGTAAGAGGTTGTAGACACCGACATTGCAAGCATTAGAAAAAATAGTTTATATCGCTTTACACGGGGCAAAATTATGTGATTATCAGTTTTTTTCATAAATTTCTCTTATATGAAAACATTCAAAGTATTTGAATAAATCATTGAAAGTTGACAAATGTATTTGTGAACTTAACATCATGCTTTTAGACCTAAGAGCTAATTAATATAAGCTTATATGGTAACCCTTGAAATGCAAATTTAGGAGATAACTAATCATAGGTAAATGAATAAGAAAATTCTTTTTCTTTCTGTAATTCAGTGATTAGCAAGCCAACTTAAAACAGTAAGCTTATGTTTTAAATGAAAAGTAAGGCAATAAGCATAGTTTATAAAAACTTTCGTATTCAAAGAATAGTGAATAATGGTAAGTTATTACCAACAAACTAATTGATAACCACCTTTGATTAATGCGTTTGACTAAGATAATAATTATATTTATATAAGGATGTTTCATGACCATCATGCAAAAAGCTCTATGGTTTATTGCCAGTATTGGTAATTTTTCAGCAGGGTACTTCTATATGCACAGCCATAGTGCCTTTAGTTTCATCGTTTTAATTTCCACATTGCTTTATAGCATTATCGGTATATATGATATTTTTTATAGTCGGCATAGTCTTAATCGTCTTTATCCTGTAGTTGCTTACCTTCGTTATTTTCTTGAGTCTTATCGCGTTGAGATCCAGCAATACTTTATAGCGAACGATACAGAAGAACGTCCTTTTAACCGAGAGCAACGTACGTTAGTTTATCAACGTGCTAAAAATGTCAGAGATACTATTGCTTTTGGCACCCAACGTAACCTTGTCGAAGATAACTATCTTAGCCTATGGCATTCGTTAGCACCTACACACATAAAAGAAACAGCTAAACGAGTCATTATTGGTGGCGAAAACTGTCAACAACCATACTCTGCTTCGTATCTAAATATCTCAGCAATGAGCTTTGGCTCTTTAAGTTCTAATGCCATTGAAGCATTGAATTTAGGTGCTAAAAAAGCCGGCTGTTTTCATAACACAGGTGAAGGGGCTGCTAGCCCGTATCATTTAAAACATGGCGGAGATATCGTCTGGCAGTTAGGTACTGGACTGTTTGGTTGTCGTGATGAACAGGGGCGCTTTAATCCCAGTACCTTTGAGAAAACAGCAAAATTACCACAAATAAAAATGATTGAAATAAAGTTAAGTCAAGGAGCAAAACCTGGTCATGGTGGTGTGCTACCAAAAGCAAAAATCACTGACGAAATTGCCCATATCAGACATATTTCAAAGGATAAAGACTGTATCTCGCCTGCAGTTAATCCTGAATGTACATCACCAAAAGATTTGTTAGCATTTATCGAGCAGTTACGAAGTTTAAGTGGCGGTAAACCTATTGGCTTCAAACTATGTATTGGTAACCCCGCAGAGTTTTTGAGTATTTGTAAAGCAATGCTAGAAACAGGTATTACACCCGACTTTATCACTGTAGATGGTGCTGAAGGTGGAACCGGTGCTGCCCCCGTTGAGTTTACTAATCGTTTAGGTTTAATATGTTTAGAGGGCATAAGCATAGTCAATAATGCCTTAGTTGGTGTTGGGCTTAGAGACAAAATAAAAATCATTGCTTCAGGTAAAACCGCTTCGAGTTTTGATCTATTGGCAAAAATTGCTGCTGGAGCTGATGTAGTCAATGCAGCTAGAACAATGATGATGGCCATTGGTTGTATTCAATCAAGACATTGTAATACTAATCTTTGCCCTACAGGGGTTGCCACTCAAGATCCCGCTAGAGCAAAAGCCATTGATATAGAGTCAAAAAGTGATCGCGTGAAAAATTTCCATGATAATACAGTCGCTAGTTTCTTTGAATTGGTTGGTAGTATGGGATTAGATGATCCAGCTAAACTTGTGCCACAAATGATAAAGCGACGCTCACCCTATGGTGTTCAAATGTCGATGGGAAGTATTGTAGCGCCGTTACCGGCAATGGCTTTAGTTGACCCACTACAAAATAAGCAAGAACTTGATGAGTCATGGCAACATTGGTGGCAGGCAAGTAGTGCTGAGCACTTTTATGTGAATGATGTTTTTATTCTAAAATCGCCAGAGTTTCATCATGTAAACACTAACCACGCATAGGGTCGTGGAATAAATTGTTTCTTTCGCTTTAAAATAGTACCCGCTAAATTGAAAAGCTTAGCGGGTTACTTAAAGATTTAAGATATGCTGGGGCGATTACTAATGTTGAGTTTAACTCTTAGAGATACTTTACTCTGCAATCAATTGTTTAAGTGTAAAGCTTGTGTCGTTACTACCTAATTTATTTTTCATGTAAGGTAGAATTTCTTCGAGTTGTGCTGTTAACTGCCATGGCGGATTAACGATAAACAAGCCCGTTCCAGTCATACCATACTCATCAGTATCACTTTCTAGACAAAACTCGACCTGTAAGACATTTTTAACGGTGCTTTTACTGAAGTTATCACTCATTTGCTCAATAAGCTCGCGTTTAACTACAGGATACCAAAGAATGTAGGTTCCTGTTGAAAATTTAGCATAGGCTTTAACAATTGTTTTTACCGCTTTTGGGTAGTCTTCCTTTAACTCATAAGGAGGATCGATAAGTACAACACCACGACGGCTGGGCGGTGGCAATAGTCCAAGCACACCTTGGTAGCCGTCAGACTGTTTAATAAAAACCTTACGCCAGCGCTGACAAAAATCTTGTAAATGTTGAATATCAGTAGGGTGTAATTCAAATAAATGACTACTGTCTTGACGACGAACGAATGCTTTAGCTATCCCAGGAGAGCCAGGGTAAACGTCAAGTTCACTATTAAGGTTGAGACTACTAATTAGTGATAAGTAGGGTTCAAGTGATTCAGGAGCCTCATCATCGTTAATTATTTTAGCAATCCCATTTTTATACTCACCAGTCTTTTGTGCATATTCATCAGCCAGTTGGTACATACCTGCGCCAGAGTGACTATCAATATAACAAAAGCCTTTTTCTTTACGGGTCATATAGTCTAAAACAAGTGATAAAACACTATGTTTGAGTACATCGGCAAAATTGCCAGCATGAAAAGCGTGACGATAACTAAGCAAGGTAATTCCTTAAGGGGGTAATGTTAGACAAATAATTAAATGCGGCTATCACACAATAATAATGATAGCCGTCAAGGGTTTTAGCTTATGCTTTACTTGCTAAGTACTCATCGTAAGTACCAGCAAAATCAATATAACCTTCACTTGTTAATTCGATGACACGGGTCGCAATCGTTGAAACAAATTCACGGTCATGGCTGACAAACAATAAAGTACCTTCGTAGCTTTCAAGTGCCATGTTAAGTGATTCAATTGATTCCATGTCCATGTGGTTAGTTGGCTCATCAAGTGCTAATACATTGGGTTTTTGCATCATTAACTTGCCGAATAACATACGGCCTTTTTCACCACCAGAAAGCACGCTAATTGATTTTTTAATATCGTCAGCAGAAAACAATAAGCGACCTAAGTAACCACGAACTGCTTGTTCATCATCTGTTGGTTGACGCCATTGGCTCATCCACTCAAATAAATTCATATCATTTTCAAATTCGTATTCATGGTCCTGAGCATAATAGCCAATGTTTACGTTTTCAGACCAAGTAAATTCACCTGAGTCTGCTTCGTAACCGACTTCATTCATTAAAGCGCGCAAAAACGTTGTTTTACCTATGCCGTTTTCACCAATAATAGCGATACGTTCACCGACTTCTATTAAGGCAGAAATGTCTTTTAAAACATGAGAATCTTCAAAGCTTTTGTTTAACTTTTCAATGACAAGCGCATTACGGAATAATTTCTTTTCTTGTTCAAAACGAATGAATGGGTTGCTTCGACTTGAGGCTTTAACTTCATCTAACTGAATTTTATCGATACGCTTAGCACGAGATGTTGCTTGTTTTGCTTTTGATGCATTTGCTGAGAAACGTGCAACAAAGGCTTGAAGTTCACCAATTTGTGCTTTTTTCTTAGCGTTATCTGAGATTAAACGAGCACGTGCTTGGGTCGCCGCTAACATGTATTCATCATAGTTACCTGGATAAACACGTAATTCACCATAATCTAGATCGGCCATGTGAGTACAAACACTGTTTAAAAAATGTCTATCATGCGAAATAATGATCATCGTTGAATCACGTTCGTTCAGTGTTTCTTCAAGCCATTGAATAGTGTGTATATCCAAGTTGTTGGTAGGCTCATCAAGTAACAATATATCAGGATCAGAAAATAACGCTTGGGCAAGTAGAATACGAAGCTTAAAACCAGGTGCAATTTCGCTCATTAAACCATAATGTTGCTCAACAGGAATACCTACACCCATTAATAATTCACCGGCACGGCTCTCTGCAGAGTAACCATCCATTTCAGCGTATTCAGACTCTAAATCACCCACTTTCATACCATCAGCTTCGCTCATCTCTGGCAAAGCGTAGATACTGTCACGTTCTTCTTTAACTGCCCAAAGCTCGGTATGGCCCATGATAACGGTATCTATAACACTATTTGCTTCAAAGGCGAATTGGTCTTGGCGTAATTTACCTAAACGTTCTCCAGTATCTAGGCTAACATTACCTGAGGTTTGTTCTAAATCGTTACCCAAAATTTTCATAAAGGTCGATTTACCACAACCATTTGCGCCGATTAAACCGTATCGGTTACCGCCACCAAATTTTTGTGAGATGTTTTCAAACAAAGGCTTGGCGCCAAATTGTTGAGTTATATTATTAGCTGTTAGCATGATGTCTTCCGTCGAATGTTGAGTTTTACTGAATCGTTTGCGCCAGTAAAATTACCGATAAAATATTTCGCGCGATTATACACTAATTTTAATGATATTCTTAGACTATTTAAAATTGAACGTTATCTGATGAGAAGTATTTTATAGGGCTGTAAATAGCGCCAATTCGGATCGTATTGATGAACATTTTGAAGAGAGAAATCACCTCTAAATATCAGGGGGAGTTATATTTTACCAGGAATGACAATGTATTGTATTCATTTGGCTTTTATAGTTAATTTCAAGCGGCTATCGCTTTAATAGACTGTAAGTGAAAAAGTTAGCAGGCATGATCGAATACCTGCTAAATTTAATGCTTCTTCATTTAGCGCCTACTAGTAAGTGATTACTTGCCTTTTTTTCTGTCAGAGAATTGATTGTCAGAAAAGCGAGTTAAGCCTTTTTTATGGGCTGGCGTTTTCTTTCCTTTACCATTGCCTTGCCCAGATTTAGCTTTATTTTGGCCTGGGCTTGTTTTAAAACCTTGTGAATTATTTTTACCCTGTCTATCTTTGTTTGCTAATTGTTGCTCGCCACGTGTTTCTCTTGGCACAAGACAATTTGGTGCAGAACCAATAAGTTTCGTTAAACCCATTTTAGTTAGAGCTTGTCGAATTTGTGCCCAGTTAGCTGGATCGTGGTAACGCAATATAGCTTTGTGTAAACGGCGTTGGATAGTGCCTTTAGGTACGTTAATTTTTCCATCTATTTTAGCTAGGTTTTTAGTGGTTACATTACGCAACGAATTTAGCTCTGTATGATACAAGGTTGTGGCATTCGCTAAAGGTGAAGGGTAAAAATTTTGCACCTGATCTAACTTAAAGTTATTTTCTTTTAACCAAAGTGCTAAGTTAACCATATCCTTATCAGTCGTGCCGGGATGAGCAGAAATAAAATAAGGAATTAAGTACTGTTTTTTACCTGCAAGCTTTGAGTAATGATCAAACATTTCTTTGAATTTATCATAGCTACCCATACCAGGCTTCATCATGTTATCGAGTGGACCTTGTTCGGTATGTTCAGGGGCAATTTTTAAATAACCACCAACGTGATGAGTTGCTAATTCTTGCACATATTCAGGATGTTCAATGGCTAAATCGTAACGAACGCCTGAAGCAATGAGTACTTTCTTAATGCCTTTAACTTTACGTGCCTTACGGTATAACTCAATTGTAGGCGTATGATCTGTATCTAAGTGCCCACAAATTGTAGGCCAAACACATGACGGCTTTCGACAAGTTGCTTCTGCTTTTTCACTTTTACAGTTAAGTTGATACATATTGGCGGTTGGGCCACCAAGATCTGATATTACGCCAGTAAAACCAGGAACTTTTTCTCTAATATCTTCAATTTCGTTAATAATAGACTCATGAGAACGACTTTGGATGATGCGTCCTTCATGTTCGGTAATTGAACAGAAAGTACAACCACCAAAACAACCACGCATGATATTAATTGACGTTTTGATCATATCATAAGCAGGTATTTTCGCTTTACCGTAGCTAGGGTGGGGCACACGTTTATATTCAAGACCAAATACACCATCCATTTCTTCAGTAGATAATGGCTTTGCGGGTGGATTTAACCATATAAGGCGAGTGCCGTGGCTTTGAACCAAGGGTTTTGCCGAGGTAGGATTAACTTCTTGATGAAAAATTCGCGATGCATGAGCATAAAGAACTTTGTTTTCTTTTACCTGCTCGAAAGTAGGTAAATTAATGTAAGTGGTTTCCCAAGGTTTAGCTTTTTTATCCCACGTTTTATTCCGATAATCTGCCATTTCAATAGGCTGGGCCGTTTTGGTTATATCGTTACTGAGCGCAGCTTCTTCTGTTTTCGCTTCATTATCACTACATGATTCAGGGGTGATTTCTTCATAAGGGCTATAAATAGGATCAATTTTACCCGGTCTATCAATATCTCGAGAATCAATACCTTGCCAACCTGGGAGTGCTTGGTTGGTTAAAAATGCGCTACCTCGAACATCGGTAATAGTCTTAACATCTTCACCACGGGCAATACGATGAGCAATTTCAACTAATGGACGCTCGGCATTACCAAAAACTAATAAATCTGCTTTTGAGTCAAATAAAACAGAACGACGTACTTTATCCGACCAATAATCATAATGGGCAATTCTACGCAAACTTGCTTCGATACCGCCAATAATTACCGGTACGCCTTTAAAGGCTTCTTTACAACGTTGGGTGTAGGCTGTAACTGCACGATCTGGACGTTTGCCACCCTCATCATTTGGGGTATAGGCATCATCATGACGCATTCTTCGTTCTGCGGTGTATCGGTTGATCATGGAGTCCATGTTACCGGCCGTAACACCAAAGAATAGATTAGGTTTTCCTAATTCCATAAAAGCGTCTTTCGAGTGCCATGCTGGCTGTGAGATTATACCGACCCTGAAACCTTGTGCTTCAAGCATACGACCGATAATAGCCATCCCAAAGCTTGGGTGATCAACATAAGCATCGCCGGTTACAATAATAATGTCGCAGCTATCCCAGCCAAGTATATCCATTTCTTTTCTAGACATAGGTAAGAAAGGTGCTGTGCCGTAGCACTCCGCCCAGTATTTTGGATAATCAAACAATCCCTGTTGAGTTTTCGAAATTATTTGTTTTTTTACTGAAGTCATATCACCATTCCCATTGGGGTTAACCGATTCTTAATCATCGTGCCGCATCAGCGGGCGCGAGATTATATCAGATATTCTCGTTGATCCCCAATTATATGTGTTTGTTTTTTGACCACTTCGTATTCCGATTTTTATAAATCAAAATTGTATACTGTTTACAATCTTGATTTCATTTGCTCTAATCGCTGTGAACTCGAATTCCATGTAAACCTTATAATAATTAAAATAAGCCATAGTGCTAATCGCACTTCTGAGGAAAATATGAATAAGAATTTAAAAAACAGTTTATTGGCGAGTGCTGTTATTGCCGCATTAGGATTGACTGCATGCAATGACACTAAAACTGTGGTGGCAGAAACGAAAACAAGTACGACTTCAACAATATCAGAACCTAAAGAAGCGCTTAGCTCAGCGCAACAATTGGCTTCGTTATATCAGCAAGCTAAGCAGAGCCTTTTTAAACAAAGAGCTTTATCTGCAACAATGTATGGTTTATCAAAAAAGGATGTTGGGCAAGTTATCAGTGGCGAAATGGAGTTTTTTAGTCCAGATGATGAAAAGCAATTAAGAGCTAAGTTATTATCAATATCTAATGAAATTGCCAGTATCAAGTTAGAAGGTGGAGATATAACAGCCAGAAATAACCAACAAGTTATGGCAGGAATCACGCGTTATTTTGCCGGTGAACCTAGTTTTAGCATTGGTTACATTGATACATGGATGGGGCTTTCTCCGTTTATTGTTAATCAAATTAATGGTCCATTAATTGATATCCCAAGGGTGATGCAGAATGATCAGCCAATTACTACAGAAAAAGAAGCATTAGATTACATCGCGCGTTTAGGGCAGTTTGATAAACTTGCAGCAACTATTATTGAAAAGCAAACGGCAGATGCAGCCCAAAACTGGTTACCTTCAAAAGTAACCTTACAAGGTGCTATTAAATATTTGAAAGGCTTTACCAGTGGATCTGCAGAACAACATCCATTCGTGAATGTTTTTCGTGAGAAAATTGAAAAGGTTGACTCACTTACTACAGAGCAAAAGCAGTCTCTAATCACTCAAGTTATTGCTAAGGTAAGTCAAGTGGTATATCCCGCTTACCAATCAGTAGAAAAAGCCAGTGAACAGTTATTGAGCGAAGCGCGTTCTGAGTCAGGTATATGGGCGCAGCCAAAGGGTAGTGTTTATTATCAAGATGCTATTAAGCAGTTAGGGGATAGTGAATTATCGCCGACTCAAATTCATCAAATTGGTTTGGATGAAGTGGCGCGCATTAGCGGCGTTATGAATGAAATATTACTAGCTCAGGGTTATACAAAAGGCACTGTCGGTGAGCGCATGGTGGCGTTAAATGAAGAGCCACGCTTTTTATATGAAGACTCAATAGCAGGACGTGAAGAATTACTCAGTGATATTAATGGCTGTCTCTTATACACATCTGACGCTGCCGACG
>CAJXRC010000067.1 GCA_913058405.1 uncultured Colwellia sp.
CGGCAGCGTCAGATGTGTATAAGAGACAGATATTGCAGTTCAGTTTCTTTTGGTACTGGTGATGAAGTATTAAAACGGCTTAAACACCCCG
Organism: uncultured Colwellia sp.; assembly: GCA_913058405.1. Lineage (GTDB taxonomy): Bacteria > Pseudomonadota > Gammaproteobacteria > Enterobacterales > Alteromonadaceae > Colwellia. Next base: position 92 of record CAJXRC010000067.1, read on the forward strand.
CTTCTAAATCAACACCCAATATATGATCAAAGCTAGGTGCCTGCTGAATTCTGTGAATATAAAATTTATAGTTTTTTCTTAAAGAAACAACATCGTACTCTTGTTTGGTGCTTGAAGGTTTAATGTCGTCAAACGTACGAACATACAATTGTTTATCAAAAGACAATGAAATATTGTCATACACTAACATGCCATCACGCTCAAAATGTCCAGCATATAAATCAGCCTCTATGACCATTTTCTCTCCGCGCATTAGACGTTGTAAGTTAAACGGCTTGGGTTTAATAGTAATAAGTTGGCTATCTCTGACGGTTTGTAATACCGCCAAATCATTATTATCTAATTTATAGAGTAGTTGCACGTTATGAGGCTTATTATAAAGCGGCAAATGAGACGCATAAATGCTAGAGCCATGAGTAACTAAAACCATACCGTGAACGCCCATGTATCCGGGGTCTAATGGCGGTAAATTTTTGACTTCATCCTCAGCAAAACTCACTTGACTTAATAAAAATAAAAGACCAAATAACACTTTTTTCATAGATTAATTCTCACTACATATAGGTTGAAGCGATTTCTGCAACCAAATTTCAAATCCAATTGCACATTATAATTTGTTTTTTAAAGCAAAAATATCCTATTGCAGTAAGATTTCACATTTATTTTTGTCAATATTATCTTCGAAGCCTTTGATCGAAGATCCCTTATTTTTTAAAGCAGGATCCTCGATCTTTTTACTTACCTTTTAGGGTAAATTTTAGCTTAAGGCTAAGATTCTATTTCGGTAAGTAACTTTCAATTAATCACTGCGCTTATCAAAAGAGAATTGTGCCGCAAGCTCTGCCTTTCCTGAACGATCTCTTGGCGTGGTATAAAATTCAACCTTCAATGCATCGTCTTGGTTATTTAGCTCGACATGAGCAAAACCCCAAACGAAACTTTGCGACCAATGTAGCTTATATTGTGAATAACGTTTAGCTTGTTGTTCTGCAAACGGGGTATGTTTGCCACGCATTTTAGCTGCGGCGCCACTTATAATAAGAGGCAATGGCGGGCGAGTATTGTTTGTATTATAACTAGAACAATCATCAGTGATAAGTTCTAAATCATGCTCATGTCCGGCAATATAGGCATCTGCATACTGGCATAATGATGGTAATAATAATTCTCTTAACACATGGCCTTCACTGTACTTACTACCGCCAATAGACCACAAAATATGATGGCCATAAACAACCTTCCATTTAGCGGTAGAGTTTTCTAACCCTAGTTCTAACCAGGCAAGTTGCTGCTCATCTTCATTTTGTATTGGTAATTCATGTGCATCTGCTTGTTCTAATTCAGCACTGCCATCCTTAAGTGCTTTCGTTAACTCCCCTTCACTGCCATCGCTATTAAGGGGTACTTCATGGAACGTTTGCCCCGAAAGTAACATGTTAGTATCCAGAACAAAAAACTCAACATCATTGCCTTTACTCCCTAAGGTGTATTTATAATAACCTTGCTCATCTAAGGTGAAGTTTTTTTGTTCTGCCATCCATTGAGTTTGCAAAGCTACGCCTTGGCGAGAGCTTTTCCAGTCATGATTTCCTAACGCTGAATACACCATTAAATCAGGGTTTTCGGTAAATAGAGGCATTAACGGCGATAGTATTAAATCATCCATGCGTTTTTGGTCATCTTTGCCATCATCCGCGCCAGCACCATCAGGATAAATGTTATCACCTAACTGGATAGCAAATTGACACGATTTATAAATACAGACCTCGGTCATGGCTAAACCAACAGCTTCAGCGCCACCTTGCTCCGTTGCTGTGTTGGTATTGGGATAGACATAAATGGGCGCATGATCAAATTCTGCTTCAGGACGATAATCAGCAAGCCAGTCTTCTTTCTCATCTGCGATAAAGTCAGCTTTGTTTCTAGGGTTTTTTATATGTTTTGTCTTCGGATAGTCAACATGATAACCGCCATCGCCAAAGGCAAGAAAACTAATATTGTCAGTAGCCTTATATGCCTTATTACTATCAGGATTGTTATCCATTAATTGCGTATTACTGCAACTGGCTATAATGGCTACACTCAGTAGTGATAGAGATAACATAACTAGTGATAATTTCTTCGGTTTTATTACTTGTAACTTCACTTCTTTTTGTTTAACTCTCGGGGTTACATCTTGGTTTTTCATAATAAACTCAATTAGGGTAACAATTTATAAGTAATCAAAGTCAGCGTTTTTCAACTACTGACTTTGATTCATGCTAGGTGACTTAACAGGAGTGACAGTTAAAAAGACGTGATGGTAATACCTAATTCATAACTACGACCATACTCTTCAAACTGATAGTTATATTGCGTTTCACCGTGATAGAGGTAATACGGCTCATCATTAATGTTTATCGCGTTAAAATAAATTTGGGTGGTGTTATTGAGGTAATATTTTGCACTAAAATCAAGCTGCATATGTGCATCTTGATAAACGTCTGTATCATTATCAGTAAACTTAAAGTTTTCACTTTTATAGGTTGAGCTTAATCGTAGACTGACATCATTGTTCTCAAAACCAAGCATCAAATTACCCACAGTGTCAGCTTGGTTTGGCAGCTTTTCATCTGCATCAACAAAAGTACCATTTGCTCCTAATAAAATGCCCGATTTGAACGTTTTATTCCAGGCTAGTTCCAGTCCAGTAAGTGCGGCACTTCCGCCATTTTGTGGTTGAATGACTTCTTCGAAACCATCCCATTGGCCATTATCTTGTACTTCTTGCTTGAGGATATAATTATCAATATCTTTATAAAAAAGACCTGCTGATAAGACGCCTATATGCCCGGGGTAATATTCAAGGCTTAAATCGAGGTTGTTTGCTTCGTACGGTTCAAGATCAGGGTTACCTACCACGGCTTTACGCTCGGTTGTGGTTTCACCATTATCTTCTGTCACTTCCGTTTCTATGATTTGGTTTGCTGCGGTATCACTAAAAGTGGGTCTGGCGATAGTTTGTGTATAAGCAAAACGGCTAATTAACTTGTCGCTGATGTTATAACGCACATTAAGACTTGGGAAAAAGTCATCATAATCTTTATTTCCTTGCCAAGGACTAATGTTGACCGTTTCGCTGCCATCACCCGTTGGCGAATCATCAACAATTAAATCCACCTTACTGCCTTGAGTACTAAAACTAGTATCTTCATAACGAACACCCGCAACAATGTACCAGTCATTAATGTCGAAACTAACCATGGCATACAAGGCTAATACATCTTCAGTACTGGTGTAGGAGCTACCTTTACTTTCAATGTCAGATTTAAGACTATTTAACTCAAAATCATCACTATTTGTTAAAACATAATTACTCAGCTGATTTTGAGAGAGACCTGGACCAAACTCACCTAAATTGTAATCAACAGGTCCTGTATTAAATGCTTGTGCGGTTGTATCCCCACCAGCAGCATCGGTGAAACCACCATCATAAATAGCGGCATCAACACGATTAAACTTTTCTCTGGTACGGTATTTTCCACCAAACTTGATTTGACCATTGTTGTTTTGCCAAACAAAGTCTTTGCTGAAATCTAATGCGAGAGTGACTTCTTCATCTTCGGTTAAGTTATTCTCATAGGCAACTTCATCTAATTCAAAATTATTCAGATCTTGTGATGCGGCATCAAACGTTAGCTGCGGAATAGGACCTGAACTTGAATAGCCAAAACCTAAATCTTTGGCAACAAAAGTGCTATCTATACGATCGGGTTCAGCTTCACTGGCTTTAGAGTAACCAGCGCTGTATTCAACAAGCCAATCGCCTAGCTGATTTTCCCCTCCAGTGATGATGGACAGTATTTTTTGTGCTTCATAACGATCCTTGGTATCACGCTCCATTTTTGCATCTGAAAATTGGGCGCTATTGGGGGTATGTGAAGTTAAATCAATTTGCCCTTTATCGTATTTAAATTGATTTCTTAAACGGTATTCATCATCAGTAAATTTACTGTACAGGGTGCGTAAATAGTACTTATCTGTCGCTGAACTATATAGGTCAAAGTTTAACGCCGCACCTAAACGTTCTCGTTCAATAGAATAAACACGCTGCTCTATTTCTTCAGCACCAAAGGCTTCAACATCTTCACCTGTTGCCGCATCTTCATAGTCAAAGGTACTCCAACCGCCATCTGTTTCCATATTGTGAGAGCCAAACTCGCGTTTAAACCATGAAACAGCGCCTGCAACGCCCAGTTGACTGCCACCTGCTAAGGTATAAATATCGGTATAGCTCCCTGAAAGTTTAGGACTAGTTTCAGACACTAGTTCATTGTGAGAGGCTTGTGCGGTAAAGGTGTAACTTCTGTCGTTACGATCAAAAGCTGATAAGCTTTTTACTTCGATCGAACCGCCAATGGCACTAGCATCCATGTCTGGCGTAACTGTTTTACTCACTTCAAGCGATGAGATAAGTTCACTGGGGATAACATCTAAAGCAACGCTTCGAACGCCCGCTTCAGGTGAAGGTACATTTAAGCCATTAATAGTGACATTATTTAAGTTAGGATCTATACCGCGAATACCAACAAACCGGCCCTCACCTTGATCTCGCTCTATAAATATCCCCGGCATACGTTGTAATGCTTCTGCAGCATTTTGATCAGGTAATTGACCAATACCATCACTACTTATAACTGAAACTAACTTATTGGCATTTTTTTGGCGGTTGATGGCACTCGCCTGCCCGGCTCTTTGCCCATAAACAATGATATTATCTAACTCTTCTTGAGAAGAGTCAGACGCACCAATGACAAAATTTTTCGATAAGATTTCGCCATCAACAACCGATATTTTTTGCTCTACATCATCACTACCAATATATTTTATGATTAAGGTATATTCGCCCTCAGGCAATTTAGCAAAACGAAAAGAACCATCTCGTTCACTAATTGCAGTTAAGTCCAGTTCTTTTATCTGCACTTGCGCACCTTGAAAATAGACCTTGTTACTTGCGTCAGTTACTCGCCCTTCAAGAACACTATCAGCCCAAGTTAAAGGTGCGGTTAATAACGCTAAACTCCCCGCTAAGGCGAGTGTTAGTTTATTAAGGCGAAAATTATTACCGTTAAAATTCGTTAAAGAAAGTTTCATGTGATCTAGTGCTCTCATATTGTTTTATTTTTGTTGAACATTGCGCCAACATAGCGAACTAGTTAGGCAAAGTACTCAGGTACAAATTGGTATTGACGCTAAAGTAAGTAAAAAATATGACAACACGATGACAGTAAAACTGTGACTTAAAAGCTGAAGTGTAAAATCGTTAATATCCGCTTAATTTTACAATAAAAAATAGTAATACGAGCTAATTTGACCCCGTAGTTTGACGTTTTAGTTAGGTCGAGTATTGAGAAAAACTTCGCTAAAAAGTTAATCAGAAAGCCCAATGCGGTATCGCGCAGTCAACAATCAGCTACTAATCAGTTAACAATCTCATAGTGAGTTAATTTTAATCATCACATTTAGGTAAAAAAACTGTCATCTGTGTGAGCTAATATCACTTTCATCAACATGCTTTACACTGGTAATAGGACTCACCATGAATACACCTTTTATAAAACCTCACTTCCACCTTTTAGTCATCTTATTCATTACTCTTGCCACAGTTATAACCGCTACTTTCTCTTTAGGTGAGTTAAAACCAAGTAAGGAATTAGACTACTTTGATGCCTTAGGTGAAGGAGGTATGACTGTGATGACTCTGGTATGGATAGGTTTTATTTTACTAAGCAGACCAACAGGGAAAGTCACCAACTGGCTGTTTTCCGGCTTATTACTAATGAACATATCGATGTTATTAGACTTTATTGATGAGTTTATTGTTTACCCTGATAACAGCGCTTGGTTGACTGCTATCGAATCATTACCAGCCCCAGTAGGCATGATTATCATGAGTATTGCCCTATACCAGTGGCATCAAGAACAAATGACAATTAGTGCTCAATTAAGACGTACTGAACATGTACATAGAGATCATAATCTTACAGACTTTATTACCGGTTTATACAGCGCTAAATATATGAAGCAGCAAATAAAACATCAGTTACTGTATAGTAAAAAAAATAACATGCCATTTACTGTGATGATGTTAGATATTCGCCAGTTCGATCAGTTCAATCGACAATATAGTCACCAACAAGGTGATAACTTATTGCGTGAAATAGGACAAGTCATCACCATGAATATTAGAGATCAAGACTTAGCGTGCCGATATGCCAGTGATCGCTTTGTGGTTCTATTCCCCAATACTACCACCACTCTTGCTGAAGTTTTTTCATGGCATATTGAAAACAGCCTAGCCAATGTAGCTTTTAAAGTAGGTAGTGATCAACGAGCTAACTATCAGAAAATCACAATCTGCAGTAAGGAATTTGACGGCAATCAAAGTGACTACCAAGTGCTTGAATTAATGAGCCAACAAATGGACAACACAAAAATAAAAAATAATAAGCATCAGGATAAGCGGGTCGCCTAATGAAAGGTTATGAACGTTACGATGAAGTACTTGATGCTCAGCAGTTGCTACTGAGCCTAATTGATTTAGCCACAAAAAGAGGGGCTCATCCAGACAAATTACTCAAGGGTACCAAACTCTTTAGCAGTGACATGAGCAAAAAAAACTTAGCAAAAAACGGCTTAACTTGTTCAGCTAACACACTGCTCACCGTGATAGAAAACTGCACTAAATTAGTAAAAGGCAATGAGATTAGCTTTCTACTTGGTAGACGTTATTTTCCCTCACAATTAGGCTTACTTGGCCAAGCATTGATGAACTGCCGACACTTAGGGGATATGTTACGACTTTGCCAATGCTTTCAACTCGATTGCTTTCCATTAATGAGTCTACAACTCAAACACTTCAACAAAAACAGCTACCTTATTTTTCAAAGTGCGGTTGGCAAGCTAAGTAAAAATCAGCAGGTTTTTATTACTGAGTTCATGTTGAGTGCTTTACTTGGCGCCATTAAATATCGCTGTGGCGTTTTACCTCAGTTAACTATTCACCTCGATTACCCTGAAGTGCAACACATAGAGCAATATCACACTCACCTACATATGAAGGCAAATATAGCGGTACATTTTGACCAACAAATTTGTATGCTCACTATCGCCTCAGAGCAACTGTATCTGCCCTTTAACGATAGCGCAATTAGTTTAAAAACAGTGGCTTTAGAGCAAGTAAGACAATTAGAGACAAGACCCTATACCACTAGTTTCATACAACAACTCAATAGCTACCTTAGTCAAGGCTTACTGGAAAAAGGTGACTTATCACAAGATAATTGTGCACAGCATTTTGGCTATAGCAGTGCCACGTTAAAGCGTAAACTGGCTAACCATCAGCTAAATTATCAAGGGGTCATTGATGCAATTCGCAGTCAACAGGCGGTTTTTCAATTAATTGTTTGTCAGCACAGTAACGAAAAGATTGCCGATGACTTGTACTTCACTGACGTGAGTAATTTTCGCAAAGCTTTCAAACGCTGGACAGGCATGACACCAAACTCTATGCGTGCACAACACTGTTTTAATTAGCGACTCATTAAGTCGCAGTTACTTTAATATAATCTTGGTCTATCGCTTCAAATAATGGTGGTAGTTGCTCTGCAGCAGAATGGAACCAAAAATCACGGTATTGAGGTAATACAATAACCGGCATTCGTTGATGATATTCAGCGCATTTCAGATTAGGCGCAGTGGTTAGCGTGACTAATTGTTGTTTGGGCTCAGAGCTCAATTTTTCGTTAGTACTTTGGCTTTGCCCTCGCATATTACTCTGTTTAACATACCAAATGCCCGCCATCAGCATAGGTTCATCATTAACATGACTAAATAGGTACTTTTGTTTTTTACCCTGCTCAGTTCGCCATTCATACCAACCAGAGCAAGGAATTAAACATCTATGTGTTTTAATCGCTTCTTTAAACGTGCCTTTACTGAGCACAGTTTCACTTTGCGCATTAATGAGTAAGCGCTTTGACCAGCTAGGTTGAATGCCCCAAGTTGTATCGAGCTGTTTGAAAATAGGTTTATCAAGTGACCTACTATTAGAGTCATTATTGGTATCACGACCAATCAAGGTAGCCACTGATTGCCCAGGGCTAAGGTTATTGTTTGATGGCGCACTAAAATCACAGCCAAAAAATTCGCTAATAACCTTACTGTGCTTACTATCAAAATTCATTCTTCCACACATCTGCTATAACCTTGTATTCTCTATATTGCACATTCTGTAGCCCAATCCTGCCAAGAAATACTACGTCCGGGAAAAGCAATTTTGTCAAAAGGCCAATGCTCTGTCAGCCAAGTTAACATGCTTGTATGTAGTATGGCATCTAAATCTGCACTGTCTTCCCTCACCCATAAATAGACCTCACAATCATAGAATGCTGACCGACTTGGGTCTATATAAATTGCTCCAAGGCATTTAGTTTTACTCTCATCAAACACGGAATAAGCAAAGGCGTCACGGACAATAAACTCTCGAAGGTGCGTTTGTAAACTGACGATGTTTTCTTCGAGGCTCATCTTCTCTGATGGCCATGAAGTATTGGGGCCAAAAATTGATTTTAATCGTTTCAGGCTAGACATGACCGCTTGATAATCGACTTCGGCATTACTTTCTTCAAGCACGGTCAAATGAAAGGGAGTCAGTAAGACCTTGGTAGGAACATCAAAAGATTTAGGTACAAAGGTTATTTTCATTTATTCACTTTTTATGATGAACTGATTGATAAAGTGACAGAAGGTATTAAGCTAATACTTCACTGTAATACCTGATTATAACAGAGATTTTTCTGTGATTAGCTCACTAATAATAGTGGTGAAAAGATATTGGCTATAAAAAAACGCAGTATGGTTCAGGGGAACCTATACTGCGTTAAAGCTGCGCAAAATGCTAAATAAGATGTGTATTACGTTATAAAAACATTATCTTTTATGCTGTGTACAACAATCCACTTTGTTAAAAGTCCCACTTCAAGGCAACTTCAAAGGCAACACCTTTGGTTTCACTGCGCATTAAGGTATCTTCAAACTCAATTTCTTTTTTCTGGTCTAAAATATTTTGCACTTTAAACTTCAGTGTTGATGAGTAAGTCGGATAATAGGTATAGACCATATCAAGTGAATGGAATGGTTGCTCATAAGCATCATCCTTACCATCAATGCCCGGTATAATAATACGCTCAGCAAATACGTTATAAGCAAGGGTTGCACTGTGATTACCATTAGGTGCATCCCAACCTAAGTTCATATTAACCACCCACGGAGAGTGACCTGTCATGGCACGCGTTGGATTAGTTATCGTAGTAGAAACCTGAGTTTGCTCAACCACTTTTTGAGTGTCTATGTTAATTTCTGACTCACTTACCGTAAAGTTACCCGATAAAAAGAAGTCTCCGCCGTTTAGTCCTACAAAGTCGCCTAAGAAGGCAAAGTCTTTCAAAAACTCTAACTCTAGTCCATAGACATAACCGTCTTCTGCATTAGCAATTCTGATCAGTGGCGGGCCATCTTGTGCCGGTGATTGAACCGCTTCTATTGGCTGGTCCATATCTTTGTAGAATAGACCTACTGAAAGGTTATTCCCTGTCGGTAAATACCACTCCCAACGTAAATCATAGTTATCAATAGCGGTACTAGTGACACTTGGCGTTCCGCCAATCGGGAAACCGGTAAGCGGGTCAATATAGGTTGCCGGCGCGACTTCACGAATATCTGGACGAATAGTTGTTTGTGCGTAAGAAGCACGAATCTGCATTTCATCGTCAAGCAAATAAGTGAATGCGAGTGCACCAAATACATCATCATCTTTAAAGGCCAATGCCTCTAAGTCTTCATTGGTTGGTTTTGCTGGTAAATCAAACTTACCTGTTGCGGGGTCCAACGGTGCAACAACTTGGCGGAAGTCTTCATAACGTAACCCTAAATTAACGCGCCATTTTTGCGCAATAAAGAAGTCGGTATTTATAAAGTAGGCATCAACCAGTTGAGCCGAGTAGTAATCATCGCCTGCAACAGACGTATCCCGAATAACTAATTCATTACCTGATAATGGATGATTTAGCATAACATCATCATTTAAAATCACGCCCATTTGATGGCCCGTTAGATCAAGGTTATCAAAGGCAAGGGTATTAACATCTATGCGTCTTGCCATCGCATCACGTGTTTTTTCAACAAAGTTTCCGCCGGCTTTAACCTCTAACTCTACATCGCTAAAGTTAACGGGTAAGGAAAAACTAAAACCATAGTTTTCGACATTATCGTCTAAGTTTTGAAAGCTATAACGTGAAGCGGTGGTGGCTTTACGTAATGAACTTTCATTGACGGGGTCAAAAACACCGTCTTCTGCTTGGCCATTTGAACCATCAGCAAGTATATAACGTGTTGAAATATTGCCAGGTGCATAGCGATTTGAACGAGCATCCGAGTAAAACCAATCGGCGCCTAAATTCCACAGTTCAGAAAAGTTATGTGTGCCGCGAATTTGATTAGCGATCATTTCTCGCTCTTCATAAATTACTTCGCTATCACGAATGCGTAAACCATCACTGATAGTGACATTGTTGGTATTGCCAAGTTTGTCGCGAATTTCATCACGGGTATCGTGTAAAATTAACGAGCTGAAATCAATGCGGTGATCACGTTTGAACTCTACGCCAACGTTAAACATGCCAGAAAAGCGCACCGTATGTTCAGTTGATTGAATGTCATCAAAACCACGTACTAAAGACCAGCTGCCATCTTCGCCTTCAGCACCTTCTTGATAAGTAAAATCCTGACCTTCGTATTCATCTGATACTTGCCACTTATTGTCATAAGATGCTGCGGTAAGAAATCCGACTCTAAAGTCATCAAAATCAAAGCGATTCCCTAAGGTGATATCAAAACCAGTATTAGGATTAATACTCGTTACTTTTGGATCATAATCGCGATTTAGTTGCGCAGCGATTTCGCGGTTATCTTGCTGTGATAATTCGTTTAACGGGCTATGACTTTGCCACAGTTTTTGCAATGATGCCGGCGCTGCACGCGTACCGTCATCTTTGCCATACCAATCATCATCGCCGCCATTATAAGACAAACCATCATCAAAGTTATTACTGTTACCACCCAACTTGCCTTGCATGGTAAAAACAAAATCAGAAGGAATAGTTTTCAAACGTACATCAACATTACCACCAGCAAAATGCGCTGGCATATCAGCTGAATAAGACTTTTGTACTGATAAGGACTCAATGATTGATGAGGGAAACAGATCCAGCGGTATAACTGTTCTCGTGGGGTCTGGGCTAGGTACGGCTGCACCATTTAATTGTGTACTAGAAAAACGCTCGCCTAAACCACGTACATAAATGTATTTACCATCAACTAGTGTGATACCAGTTACACGGCGTAATGCCGCAGCGGCATCTGAGTCACCTGTACGCGCTATTTGCTCAGCGCCAAGAATATCAGCAATAAATGCCTGATTTTTACGCTCTTGCATTACCGCACTCGCAGTGCCTTTTAAGCGACTTGCTTTGACAATCACCTCTTCCATAGCCTGCGCTTCATCGTCTATTGCTGTTTCGGCATAGGCGGAGTTGAGTGATAAACTTGCAGCGATGGCAAGACTCAAACGTTTCAACGTTGTATTCATTGTTAACCTCATTAACAGGAGATTTACCGGGGATGTATAATATTTTTTATCAAGGTACCGCTGCCAGCGAAAACGAGTTGCTAGCAGCGGTTATTGGCGGTTTACTAACTACCTTTATGGTTATAAGTAGTTATGTTTACTGCGATTAATCTAAGCCAACTGCCCAGTTAGCCGTCCAATCATTGTCTTCAGAGACCGCACCAATGTGGTCAGCATTTTCAAAAAATGCATGGCCAGATAAGTCTTTTGAAGGTGTTTCATCAATGGTGAATATGCCGTTAAGTACTGCACTCATGTCTGTGGCCGTGCTGTTATTTAGATTCAAAGTAGGGTTTTGATTAAGCACCCAATCTTCTGTATCTAATAACACGCTATCATCTTCTGCCTTGGCGCTTTTAAAGTTCTCACCACAAGCAAATACCGAGTTTGAAATAACCGTTTCACCAGCTATCGCTTGGTTGACCGTCACAGAGCTTGTTGCGCCGCCTTCAATTTCAAAACACTCACCCATACCTGCGCCACCAGTCACAACAAAGTTATGCAGTTGTGCTTTAGTGCCTTCACGTAGGTAAACCCCTTCGGAGTCTTTGTCTGCCGTATCAAAAGCGTTACCTATGATAGTCATGTTGGCAATGGTAGGGTTTGATTGCGGCTGTTTATTTGGAGTAGAGCCATCGTTATCACCTTCAATACCACGGTTAGCTTCGCCATCTTCATTTGCGTGCTTAACCAATACATATTGCAAGTTGCCGCGATAACCATTATCCCAATCAACGCTGTCATCTTTGTTCGCAGTAAGCACAACATATTTTGCATTAACCGTACCGCCAAAGAATTCAATACCATCATCAGCATTATCATGTACTTGGATGTATTCCACTTTAGTACCTGAGCCTACTGCACCAAAGGTAATACCATTAAGTTCATTATCAGGGGCTATTTCGTAACCTGCATGCTTAACCACAACATAGCGTAGTGTACCTGAGCTGTCGGTATCATCTGTACCGCCAAATACCGCGCCTTCTTGAACACCTTCCACTTGTAGAGCACAATCACTGCCATCTGTTGGACATTTATTCGATTGCGCATTACCTAGCAGCACGATGCCGCCCCACTGACCAGCGCCAGTAACACCTGAGCTAATATCTTCACTTGAAGTAAAGGTGATAGGTGAACTCGCAGTACCATTGGCTTCAATTTTTGAATCTCGGCTAACCACTAAGTAATCACTACCAGAACGACCAAAAATAGTAGTTCCCGCTTCGATTGTTAAGGTTGCGCTATCCGCTTTATCATGACCAACGAAAACTGGGCCACTTAAGGCATATAGGTTATTAGCCGATAACGTTAAATCAGTAGTGATATCACCACTTATTTGACAAGTAGTGGTTACACCATCAGCAGGTGAAATTGCGCTAGTACCTGTTGGGCAACCTTCCGCTTCGGCTTGGGCAGTCACTACACCACCACCAAAACCAAATGCCCAACCTTCTCGCCAATCATCAGCGCCATCAAGTGCACCAATGTAATTAACACTATCAAACCAAGCATCCTGAGTAGTAGCAACATCTTGACCAGCATCTGCCGCAATCAATGGTGAGCCACTATCAGGTATGCCACTCTCGCCAATAAGAACAGAAGTGCTAATGCTGTTAGAGTCTTCAGCTTCAAACCAAGCTGCTAAATCAAGCAATACTGATTTATCGTCAGCTTTTGCATCTTTAAAGTTTTCACCGTTAGTACAAGCCATCACAACATTTTGCATAACAATTTTATCGTTATTGGCATTATCAACAGTAACTGATGAGGTTGCACCACCTTCAAACTCTAAACATTCACCCATCTCACTTGGGCCTGTGATTACCGTATTGAAAATTTTAGCGGCGGTACCTTCACGTAAATAAATGCCTTCAGAGTCTTTATCTGCTGTATCAAAGTTATTACCGATAATAGTCATGTTGGCGATGGTCGGATTTGATTGCGGCTCTTTATCAGGAGTTGAACCGTCATTGTCACCTTCTATAGCACGGTTTGCTTCGCCCGCACTTTTTGCATGCTCAATGTAAACGTGCTGAAGCTTGCCTTTAAAACCATTGTCCCAATCAACACTGTCATCTTTGTTAGCCGTTAAGACCAAATGTTTTGCATTCACTGCACCACCGAAGAACTCAACACCATCATCGGCATTGCTATGTACTTGAATATAATCAACCGTAGTACCTGAGCCAACACCACCAAAGGTAATACCATTTAATTCATTGTCTGGTGCAATTTCAAAACCAGCATATTTAACAACAATGTATTTTAATATACCTGAATTATCTTCCCAATCAGTGCCACCAAATACAGCACCTTCGGCTACGCCTTCAATCTGTAAAGCACAATCACTACCATCAGTTGGACATTTATTTGAAGGAGCATTACCTAAAATTACTAAACCGCCCCATTGCCCTGCCGTAGTCACCTCACCTTTAACATCTTGCAGTGATGTCATGATAATAGGTTTAGTTTTACTACCTTCTGCCATAATTTTCGCATCACGGTGAACAACAATATAATCATTACCTGATTGGCCAAATAATACAGCGCCTGGTTCAATAGTTAACACAACATCTGTATCAGGATTACGCGCTTTACTATTGGTGCTACGTGATTGTGAGGCCGCTACTGCGCCGCCTACCTCAAGTCCGCCACTAATTGCATACATAACGGTTTTGCCATCAACACTGGCTACCAAGGTAGTACTTTCCTTGATAATGCTGTCAAGCACTTGCACTTGCACATCGAAACCTAGAGCTGCTGATACTTCATTACTTAAGGCTGTATTTGCTTTACCAGGTAATGACGCACCCGCATCAGGAGTTGGTGCTGGGTTTTCAATAATGGTATCGCCTACTGACTCATCTACGGTAGAGGTTAAATTAATGTCACCACCACAAGCCGCTAAGCCAAGGGTTAAAGCTGTTGCTATCACACTGTATTTAAAACGATTCTTAGTTTGCATTTCATTTGCTCCGCAGCAATTGATGAAGGATTAATTATTTCCTTGCAAATACACTTTTGACTGAGCTGTGTATCTTCAGGTAACAATTGTTCACATAAAGTAAATTTGACTACATACTAAAGTGATTAAATGACAGAAATGTTTTAGAAGTGTGACTATTTGATGTCGTTAATATTGCAGAAAAATGACAGTGAGAGGTTAAAACAGGCACAAAAAAAGCGCCGAAGCGCTTTATTTAAATGATGTACTGCAGTTACTAACGGTTAAGAATACCGCTTACAAGTGGTAACCGACTTCTTCATGTTCAGCCTGATCTAAACCGTTAGACTCTTGTTCTTCACCTACACGTAAGCCATCTGTCATCAAACCGACTACCTTAAGAATAATATAGGTTACAACGGCAGTATAAATCAGTGTCGAGAAGATTCCGATAAGCTGAACACCGATTTGCTCTGCCATCGTAGCAATACCTTCAGCAAAACCAAAACCACTAAATACACCTAAACTTGTTGCTGAAAATACGCCAACTAATAAGGTGCCTAAAATACCGCCAACACCATGTACAGGGAATACATCTAACGAGTCATCAATTTTTAATTTTTGCTTAATATAAACCGTTGAATAGAAACAAACAAAACCGGCACTAATACCAATAACTAACGCGCCACCAGGTCCAACAAAACCAGAGGCTGGAGTGATAGTACCTAAACCTGCCACCATACCAGTAACGGCACCTAAAACACTGGCTTTACCAAATTTTTTCCATTCAATGGCAGCCCAAGTTAACGTACCTGCGGCAGCAGAAATATGGGTAACCAACATAGCCATAGAAGCATCGCCATTAGCGGCTAACGCACTACCACCATTAAAACCAAACCAACCCACCCATAACATACCAGCACCCGTAACAGTCATGGTTAAGTTATGTGGCAACATAGGTGTTTTAGGAAAACCTCGACGTGGACCGATAACAAGAGCGGCAACTAATGCCGCAGTACCCGCCGTGATATGTACAACGATACCACCGGCAAAATCATAAACGCCCATTTGTGCTAACCAACCGCCGCCCCATACCCAATGAGTAATAGGTGCATAAACAGCAAGTAACCAAATACCACTAAAAAGTAATACCGCTGAGAACTTCATACGCTCTGCAAAACCACCAATAATAAGCACTGGTGTAATAATGGCAAAAGTCATTTGAAACAACATAAATAAGCTTTCAGGAATATCACCTGACAATGCATCTTTAGGAATGCCGTGCATCATCACCTTACTAAAATCTCCGATAAAAGCATTACCTTCACCAAAGGCTATGCTATAACCGACTATTAACCACAAGATTGATGAAATAGAACCGATAGCAAAACATTGCATTAATATTGATAGCACATTCTTTTTACGAACCAAACCACCGTAAAAAAGCGCGACTCCCGGTAAGGTCATCAATAAAACCAATGCGGTAGACGTTAATATCCAACTGGTGTTTGCACCATTTAACTGCCCTTCATTCGCCCAAGCAGTACCTGAGATAAAAAAGCTAAGTAGGGTTAAACACAAGATTAATGCTTTGCTCATAGTTGTTTCCATAGTGAATAATTCAAGAACTGTTATGAATAAAGCACAAAACAAGCCAAAAAATAAAACATTTAATTTCAATACGTTAAAAACGCCATGCATTAAAACAGTGCCATAGCGCACCATAAAGGCACAATTTTCGCTCTAAACGCTCTAAAAGAGTGCAAGTGCGCACAAAATAAGTGAAGTTTTTAATTTTCCCTTTGGATAGTCATTTTAATTCCCACTGAAATCCTGCTCTTTGATACAATAACAGCCATATAATTAATGGTTAATCGACGGTAAAAAAATGGACTCACAATTAATCTCGACTGCGAACATTGAAATCACGCCAATCATCGCATTTTTCAAAAGCCTCCAAGATAGAATTTGTCAGGCACTAGAAGAAGCGGATGGTACTGGAAAATTTATTGAAGATAACTGGAAGCGCAAAGAAGGCGGCGGTGGTCGAACTCGCGTAATGACCGATGGCACTGTTGTTGAGCAAGGTGGCGTTAATTTTTCTGTGGTATCAGGTGATAAATTACCACCATCAGCCACGGCTCATCGCCCAGAACTTGCCGGCAGAACGTGGCAAGCTTGTGGTGTTTCACTTGTTATCCATCCGAAAAACCCAAACATTCCAACCTCACACGCTAATGTGCGCTTTTTTATTGCTGAGAAAGAAGGTGAAAAACCCGTATGGTGGTTTGGCGGTGGTTTTGATTTAACACCTTTTTATCCTAACGATGAAGATATTCAGCATTGGCATCAAACAGCACACGACTTATGTCAGCCTTTTGGTGACAATGTTTATAACGATCATAAAAAATGGTGTGATGAGTATTTCTATTTAAAACATCGTGATGAAACCCGTGGTGTTGGTGGTTTATTCTTTGATGATTTAAATCAGTGGGATTTCGACACCTGTTTTGATTACGTCAAAGCCGTTGGTCAAGGTTTTATCGATGCATATGTACCTATTATGCAGCGTCGCAAAGATGAACTTTTTGGTGAACAAGAACGTCAATTTCAACTGTATCGCCGTGGTCGTTATGTTGAGTTCAATTTGGTATTCGATAGAGGCACGTTATTTGGCTTACAATCAGGCGGTAGAACTGAATCAATTTTGATGTCTATGCCACCACTTGCGCGTTGGGAATATAACTTCCAAGCCGATGAAGGTAGTTCAGAAGCTAAATTAGCGGGTTACTTAAGTCCAAAAGATTGGCTTAACGTATTGAAATAAAGTGTGTTGAGGATTTAAAGCTTAGATAACATTTTGAATAAAAGTCTTATTTAATATCGGCTAGTGTTAACTAGTTAAGCCGCCATTAAATAAGACTCTCGTCTTACATTCTTAGCTTTACGCTGATAAGAACCTTTACCTTTTTTCGCTTTAACCACCTGCATTTTATAAACCTTTGAGGTAACTAATGCGGCGAGAAAATTTCCTTTAATCTGCCCTCTACCTAGTTCTGTTTCACTTTCATTTACTTTAACAGTGCCAGCTTTCGCTAATGACTTTTTCTGCTTACTCATGATTTATCCTTTTATAGTTTCTTAGCTGTATACATTGAAATTATTACGTTTACAGCATTACGATAATGTAATGCCTATTTATTATACATGTGGTTCGTTACAAGTAACAAGAAACATGTCACTGGATGAGGAGATTTATCAGGTTAGTTACGTTTTATGACTGCTACTAACCTTTGATATTAATCACCAGAATGTTCACTTAGATATGATATCGGACGTTAGCATTAATAGATGTGTAAGCTGTTTATAGTGTTCAATCTATCTTGATCCTGACAGTGAGCTAAGCCACCATAGCTGTCATAGATATATCACATCAAAACGAAAACGCTTGCGACATCATACCTTTGCATTATATTGATACTTTTTGCGCGGTTTGGACTTTACTGAAGAGTTATATACGATCAAACCTGATCACTCTATACTATTCCATAAAGTAAAAATCCATAGCAACGAATGTTTTTCAACTGAAATAGCTTTACCGGAGAGTAAGTAAATGAAATATTGGATAAAACAAATTGCTATTTATGCTGTTATTTTTATTATTATTAGCTTTGCCGTAGATACATGGCGAGCAAAAGATATTGATCGCAAAGCACTGCCGCCAATACAAGGGATGAGTATTAATAACGAGTCTATTGACTTAAAAGCGCTAAGCTTTGAGCAGCCTATTTTAGTGTATTTTTGGGGTACTTGGTGTCCCATTTGTTCCGTGGTTAGCCCATCGGTTGAGACTATTGCAGAATATTACCCTACCTATAGTATTGCTATGCAATCAGGTAATAACCAGACATTGCAAGCTTATATGGAAACAAACGAGTATCAATTCAATGTCATCAATGACGATGACAATCGTATTGCTAACTCAATAGGTGTGCAAGTCACCCCTTTAATAATGGTGATTGACCAAGGTGAACTTGTTAGTTTTACGACAGGTTATGTCAGTTTATTTGGTTTATGGTGGCGTGTTACTTTAGCAAGTTGGTAAAACTCATTCTAATCTAATCTAAACGTAAAGGTAGCAACGGCTAATGGCAATAATGAGCTTGAAGCTCGCAATCGATCATACTTAGTCCTCCATTAATAACGGAGATCTATCATGCTGTCTCTTATACACATCTGACGCTGCCGACG
>CAJXRC010000068.1 GCA_913058405.1 uncultured Colwellia sp.
ACGAGATCTAGTACGGTCTCGTGGGCTCGGAGATGTGTATAAGAGACAGTACCTATCCTTGATATTTGATGTAAGTTTATTCGATAATAACACTTCACCTTAATAATAAAACAAAAAAGCGAGCCGAAGCTCGCTTTTTATTATTCTATATCAACTAGTTAACTAGCCCACAAAAGCTAATATCGAAGAACATGGATAAATTAATTTTCGTCTCCTAAGACATCATCAATACGCTTAACTGTTGGCTCGATTTTGTTAACCACCGCGGTTGCTACTGGAAATATTGCTTATCTATTAACTTTTTCGTTCTGCTTCCGTATTTTCAGGAGGGGCTTTTTTTTCAGTCCTTTTAAACCATAGTGACATAACAAATTTACTATGCTACCCATAATAATTACGTAAGCTCGCTAATAGCAGCATGCTTATTCTTATTTAAGGCACACTGGCATATCTATACAACATTCATCATGTTTGCAGTGCAATGGCTGACGCAAAGAAGATTATTTCTTTGTGTTATTTTTTGAGAATCTTATGCCAATCAAGCCAAGTGAAAATAAAATAATAGCCGCTGGTTCAGGCACATGGATTGATTCAATAGAACCGATTTCCACGTTATCGATGAAAAAATCTTCTTGTCCTCTGGTGAAAGGACCATTGTTAAATGAGAAACTTGTCAACAGGTTTGTATCTGAGATGATGCCGACAAAACCAGATTGAGCACCCGTGCCATTACCCCCTAAATCAAAAAGGTTATAGTTTTGCCCGAGCAAGCCTAAATGAGCGCGGGTGAGAGCGGCTTGGTTATTGATAGCGCCAAAGGTGAACGCAAATGCGTTGACCCCAGAGTTTGCAAAGGTGCCTGTGATCTCCTGAGGGTCATTGTTGTCGTCTGGGTCGACGCGCATACCGAGTTGACTTCCAGTAAAAAAGAGATCACCAATCTGATTTCTTACCCCTTCATTAACACTGAAAGTAACACCAACATTTGTGAGACTTATGAGTTCTGAAGATGATGTAGTTGCCGTGTAATCAATGGTATCGGTGATGATATCACCACCTGAAAGTGCCGCTTGCCATGCATCGCGATCTGTATACATGATGAGAGCCGCATTAGCCGAAGTAACCATGGGCATTTGTGCTAGTGTCGAAATGACTACTAGCGATGCAAAAGAAACTAATCTGTTTAACTGTTTTTTCATTTAATTATTACTCACACTAATACAATATATAATAGATAACGTTTCATCTTTTTGAAGCGAATATCTCAGGCGAAATTTTTAAGCTCTTGAGTTATTCAAATATTATAAATAATTCGAATAACCATGTCTAAAAAATCAATAAGCAATGTTTATACCACTAAAATATATCTATATTTTTCAATGGCATGATAATATAATGAGGCGACTACAAGGCAGCAATGTAAATTATCCCGACAACTTACCGGTTGAAAAACAATCAGTTTAAAGCTAGCCATTTTGATGGGTAACTCTAGCCGCTTCTATTCTATTTTTGCGGTGATATTTAAAGTTTCCTCCTTCAATTCAATGTGACTTCAGCTTTTGATGAGTGATAAACATCATCAGAATAATCTTTCTTCACTTCATCAAGATTAACTAACAATGCTCCGCAATTAGTACCTGTATACTTACCTGTCCATTGACCTTTCATACATCCCTCTAGAAAACATTAAAACACCGATAATTACGAACACTATAACTTAAAACAAAAAAAACGAGCCAAAGCTCGCTTTTTATTTTTCTATATCAATTAGTTAACCAGCCAACATAGCTTTCGTTCGGAGGAACATTGCAAATTAAGTTTCTGTAGAAGAACACATCATCAATACAGTTAACAGTTGAACAGAATTTGTTAGCCGCCGCAGCTGCTGCTACCGGAAATACTACTTATCCATCCACTTGTTCGTTCTGTTCACATATTCTCAAGTAGCGACATTTTTTCAGTCTTTTTAAACCACAGTGACATTATTTCGCTTACTCGCCCGCTTCGTTCTAAGTCAGCCAACGCTTTTCTAATTTTATTAACAAGTTTAATATCCGTATGCTTCCCTATGGCTATGTATAAACCTTGACTGGTATTCGGGATCTCTACTACCCGCTCAATCATATCAGGGTCATAGCCCAAACTTTTTAATTTCCAAGCGTTATGCAGTACGCCACCAAGTATGTAATCTACTCGCCCCTTAAACAGCATATGAATAACCTGTTCACGGCTTCCTACAGAATAAATATTGGCTTGATAACCTAAACTTTCAACGTAACTTTTATAAGATTTACTTTTATGATCATCCTGCGTCACTGCAATAGAAGCATTCTTTAAACCTCTTTTTTCATTCTCATTAGCTTTGCTTTTTAATTGCCATAAAAAGTATCTTTGCCTATTGGTATGAACGGGCACTTTATATAACCAATGAAATTTGTCTTCTCGAAAAGCGTTTCTAATGAGACCAGTTAAGATGATATTGGGTTTGTTTTTGCTTTCATGTAAAGCTCTCGACCAGATAATTTCTTGATAACGTATATCAATATCACTTTCTATTAAGGCTTCATCTAAAATATCTATTGTCGAGCCTGTAATCTTATCTCTGTTAATAAAGACATACGGCGGTATTTGCTCTACATACGCTAAGACTCTATCGCTTGCTTTCGCAGACAATGGCATTAACACAACAAAAGAAAATAAAAAAAGAGAAAAAATAGACTTCATGCCAACCTTTACTTGAACATCACAACTTAACAACGACGCTATAATATCAAAATAATAGTAAGAACATCTGAAATAAAGCATTGATATTTTTACTAGCCGAACGAAGTATAAAACCTGTTCAGACTATTAAGATATAGATACAAAAAATCGAACCGAAGCTCAATTTTTTATTATTATCTATCAACTAGTTAACTAGTCTCCACAAACTGATATTGGTGGACATGAGTAAAATAAGTACCTGTATTCAAACACATCATTAATACCCTTAGCCCTTGGTCAGCGTTTATGAGTCGCTATTGCTGCATTACTTAAAAATACTTTACCCATTTCATATTGGTAGCACGTTTAAATTCGCCAAATTTTTTACACGGCCAATAAAGCAGTAGAACTAAACCCACAGCAAAAAGCCAAACTTGACAAACATGATCAAAAGCGAGATAGCCTTGTTGTGGATTACCATAAAAGGTATTTGGTCCCCAAATTTGATATGCAAACATGTACAAAATGAGTAAAGCGTATAGGTGCAATATATAAAAAAACATGGGGGCAGAGCCCAAGGTATTTACTTTAGTTAACCAATTTGCTTTTGAAGTTTCTAACCACGCCAAAGTTAAAGCACCTACACTAATCGCAAACAATAAGAAATCTAACGAAGGTGGGTATTTGGTGTAATTGAAAAAGTCCATCACTGTCAGTAACAACGTTGTTTGATACGCCCATTCTAGTGTTTCACCGTATATATTGAAGCCACGTAAAACCAATAACAATGCCAATAAACTAAAGCCTGATTTGATTAAAATTGATTTTCGCTTTTCTGAACTGACGTTTGAAGAAAATAACGGGCCAGCGGCATAACCAAGCATGATCACACCTATCCAAGGTAAAACAGGGTATGAAATTTTAACGTTCACTAAGGAGTCACTGATTAAAAAGCCACGGTCATGCAAAATTGTCCAAAGGCTATAGCCAATTTCATTTGGCATGAACTGAATAGGAGATAATAGGTTGTGGCCGATAACTATTGCGCCGCCAATAGCGATTAACCACCAGCGAGGTAAATAGGCAAGCACTGCGAGGGCTATCATGCTTAAACCTATTGCCCAAATAACTTGTAAGTAAAGGGTTTGATATGCGCCAAACCAAGAGAAGTTAATTAACGTTGCTTCTAACAAAATTAAAATAAGGCCACGTTTAAATAAAAAACTATGCGCAGAACGCTTAATTCCACTGCTTGGATTGGCATAAAGCCATGCCGACATACCGGTAAGAAAAACAAAAATAGGCGCACAAAGGTGAGCGCTTAAACGAGTAAAGAATAACTCAGGTTCAGTGGTATTAATGTCCATTGGGTCAAGCACTTGCTTGTGCAGATAGAATCGCTCTCGAACATGATCGACAAGCATAAGTAAAATTACAAAGCCTCTCAGAATATCGATAGAAACAATTCGGTTATTAGTTTTATTTGTCATCTGGTTGATAAGCGCCTCTTGCAAAGCGCTCCTACTTAAAGTTATTTAAAAATTGTAGCTGATACTTGCTTTTACGCGTCTTGGTTGTCCTGGCATTGTCCAAAGCGCAGAATAAGAGTTGGCAAAATATTCTTCATCAAATACATTCTCAATATTGGCTTGCACCTTAATATTGTCATTAATATCTAACGTGCCAAATAGATTAACAATCGTATAACCTGCTAGTTCATAGGTAGGATCGATGGTTTCACCTAAACGATCACTAACACTTAAGACATGAGCACCAATATTAAGGCTTTTATCTGCAATTTCCGTGTAGTGAGTAAGTGACATATTTACGGTATGCTCAGGCACATTAATAAGCTGGCTCCCCGCAGGAATATCTACTCCCCAGTCGGCGTTAGTCACGTCGTTAACTGTGTGAGCGTCGACATAGGTATAGCTAATATCTAAGACAGTGTTTTCAGTTAATTCAACACGAGTATCAAGCTCCACACCTGAGCTTTCAGCTTTTCCTAATGCGGCAGAAAAACCTGAATTGATAGGATCCGCGGTTAATATATTTGATTTTTCAGTTTTAAATACAGCCAGTGTGCCGCTAAATACATCATTTGATAATGACCACTTCAAACCGGCTTCAATTGATTCGCTTTTTTCTGGTTCAAATGCATTACTATCTGCGTCTGCCCCCGAATTTGGTCTAAAACCTTCTACATAGTTTGAATACAGGGTGAAACCAGCATCCATTTTGTATGAAATACCAATTCTTGGGTTCACTTCAGACTTTGATTGGCTTACCTTTGTACCGTCAAAATTGTTGGTAATGTCTTGGTCAAAATCATCAAAACGAACACCTAATAGTAAGTTAACTTTTTCAGTTAAAACAAGTTGGTCTTGTAAATAAACACCAAAAGCAGTTTGTTCTTCTAGGTTATCTTGTGTTGGCGAAGTATCAGGTGGTATTTGACCATATATTGGATTGTAAGCATTTAATGAATAAGTAGCATCGCCGCTCCCCCATGCCGTGCGCCATCGTTCCTGCACCGAATGTAATTCATAGTCGTAGCCATCAGCGCCTATTAATACGTTATGACTTACGCCTAAGGTGTCAAATGATCCATTGAGTTCCACACGTAATGAGGCATCTTTAGCATCATAGTCACGATAACGTCGTTGTCGACTGACGGTTTCACCATCAACATAGAGTAATTGTCTGCCCGGAGATAATTCTATTTCTGATGAATACCCTTCCAAAGAAGAGTCTCTGTAGCCTGCTCCAAATGAAACAGACCAATCGGTGTTAATTTCATGCTGTAGCGACAGCTGATGCCCAATGGCTTCAACGTCCATAGGACCATCACTTGGCTCTCCGAAAAAAGTTTCATGCTCAACATTAACTCCCGGTAACACTGGAATACCACGATCAAATGGAATTTCTTGATTAACATACTCAAACTCATAAGTTAACGTTGTCGCGTCACCTAATTTTGCAAAGATAGAAGGCGTTATTGCATTCTTCTTCGTTTCCACCGTATCTCTAAAACTTTCTGAATTCTCATGTGCACCGTTTATACGAAAGGCAACATTGTCAGAAATAGCGCCAGTGTAATCTCCCTCAAGGCGTTGATAAGCATCATCACCCGCGGATATTTTAATGTAACCTTGTTGTTCGAACTGCGGTTTCTTTGTGATAATATTCACTGTTCCGCCTGGTTCACCGCGACCATACAGCGCAGATGCAGGACCTTTTAATACCTCAATAGCTTCAATATTAGAGGTATCTCTTAATCCACTAAAGCCTCGTCCTGCACTAAAGCCATTAATTAAATAACCTGAAGGTAAATTTTCATCCCCTGAAAAACCCCGTATAGCAAAACTTTCCCAAAGACCACCAAAGTTATTTTGTCGCGCTAGACTACTGTCTAGGCTTAAGGCCGTTTGAAAGTTTGAAATCCCCATATCATTGAGTTCTTGTGATGATATAACGGCAACTGCCTGAGGTAAGTCTTTTACTGGCACATTACCCCGGTACGCTTGTTTATGACTAATGACTTCTATCTTTTCAATATCATCCAACGAACTTTCAAGGGCGAGGGCCTGTGTTACAAGCAAGCTAGGTAGCAAAGTTGTTAGCGCAGTTTTACCAATTATTCTTTTTGTGTTTTTCAAGGTTTCTTCTCTTTTCGCTAAAATTTCCGAAGAATAATAACTGTTATATTATAACATAACAATAAGGTTTTTTTTAAAAAACCAACAAAGGCTTTTTAAAAACCTTCATTACAGGTATTTATAAAAGTTCTCTATGAAAATAACGAATGTATTGGAAAAAGAAATTAACCTTTATGCATAAGGGTAAATAAAGGTTATGGGCTAGTCTTTTGATACGACTAAAACGAGGTAGTCTGGAATGTTATGATCATGTAATTTGAGACATATTATTGACTAAATGGCTTACAAAGCAGAATCACTCCTCCCCTTCAGAATCAGATTTTATAAATAACTTTTGTTTCATAAAATCACTAATCACTATTAAAGCGAATAAAACAGGCTCAAACAATTAAGGTACAGACACAAAAAAGCGAGCCGAAGCTCGCTTTTTAATATGCTATATCAACTAGTTAACTAGTCTTCATAAGCAGATACTGGAGGACATGAACAAATTAAGTTTCTGTCTCCGAATACATCATCAATACGGTTAACAGTTGGCCAGAATTTGTTAGCCGTTACTGCTGCTACGGGGAATACTGCTTCTTGAATCGAGTAAGCACGATCCCATGGTTCAGTAATATCCGCTAGTGTATGTGGTGCATTGTGTAGTGGGTTGTCATCTGCTGTCCACTCGCCTGATTCAACTTTACGTACTTCATCACGAATACAAACCATTGCTTCGATGAAACGGTCAAGCTCAACTTTAGATTCTGATTCCGTTGGTTCAATCATGAACGTGCCCGCTACAGGGAATGACATAGTTGGAGAATGGAAACCGTAATCCATTAAGCGTTTAGCCATATCAACTTCAGTAATACCTGATGATGCTTTTAGTGGACGTAAATCAACAATACACTCGTGAGCAACACGGCCATTTTTACCTGAATATAAAATTGGGTAATGTTCGCTTAACTTCTTAGAAACGTAGTTAGCGTTAGTGATTGCATATTTAGTTGCATCAGTAACACCTTTTTTACCTAACAAGGCAATGTAAAGGTAAGTGATAGGTAAAATGCTAGCACTACCGAAAGGAGCTGATGAAACCGCGCCATTACCTTTAGTTGTTTCATCTACAGTAATTAATGAATGATCTGGCAAGAATGGTGCTAAGTGAGACTTAACGCCGATAGGTCCCATACCTGGGCCGCCGCCGCCATGTGGAATAGCGAATGTTTTGTGTAAGTTAAGGTGAGAAACATCAGCACCGATGAAACCTGGTGAAGTTAAACCTACTTGTGCGTTCATGTTAGCGCCATCAAGGTAAACTTGACCGCCATTGTCATGAATGATGTTACAGATTTCTGCAATCGTTGTTTCATATACACCGTGAGTAGACGGGTAAGTGATCATGATACATGCAAGGTTGTCTGCTAACTCTTCAGCTTTCGCTTTCAAGTCGGCCATATCAACGTTACCTTCTTTATCACAAGCAACGATAACAATTTTCATATCAACCATCATTGCTGATGCTGGATTTGTACCGTGAGCAGATGCTGGAATTAAACAGATGTTACGATGCGAGTCACCACGGCTTGCGTGATACTTGCTAATTGCGATTAAGCCAGCGTATTCACCAGAAGCACCTGAGTTAGGTTGCATTGACATTTTGTCGTAGCCTGTTAACTCAACTAACCATTTAGCTAGCTCATCAATCATTGCCTTGTAACCTTGTGCTTGGTTAACTGGTGCAAATGGATGCATGTTAGCAAATTCAGGCCATGATACTGGGATCATCTGTGCTGTTGCGTTTAACTTCATAGTACAAGAACCTAAAGAAATCATTGAGTGGTTCAATGCTAAATCTTTATTTTCAAGTCTTTTGATATAACGAAGCATTTCTGTTTCGCTGTGGTACGAGTTAAATACTGGGTGAGTTAAGATTGCTGACTCACGTACTAATGACGCAGGAATTGATGAATGACCCGAAGCTACGATTTGCTCATCAAGGTCGTTCACGTTTAAACCGTGACCTTCGCCTAATAAGATATCAAAAAGTTGTGCTATTTTTGCACGTGTAGTGGTTTCATCTAGTGCGATTGAGATTTGACCGTCAACGTCTGTACGGAAGTTAACGTTAGCCGCTAATGCACGAGCAACGATTTCGTCTTTGTTATCAACGTTAAACGTTAATGTGTCGAAGTAGTTAGCATGAACAGCTGTTAAGCCTTTAGTTGCTGTACCTAAACATAAAATGTCAGCTAGACGGTGAATACGGTTAGCAATAGTTTTTAAACCTTGAGGACCGTGGTATACCGCGTAGAACGCTGCCATGTTGGCAAGTAATACTTGTGCTGTACAAACGTTTGAGTTGGCTTTTTCACGACGAATATGTTGCTCACGTGTTTGCATAGCCATACGTAGTGCTGGCTTTTCGCGAGTATCTTTTGATACACCGATAATACGACCAGGTAATGAACGTTTGTACTTATCTAATGTAGTGAAGAATGCAGCGTGTGGACCACCGTAACCCATTGGAACACCAAAGCGTTGGCTTGAACCAATAACAGCATCTGCGCCTAATTCACCAGGAGACTTCAATAATACTAAGCTCATGATATCGGCAGCAACCGCTACAATCGCTTTTTTCTCGTGGATTTTAGCAATTAATTCGCTAACATCTGTTACTTCACCTGAGGCGCCAGGGTATTGGATAAGTGCGCCGAAAATGTCGTGCTCTGCAGCATCAGCAGCTGGAGCAACAACGATGTCAAAACCAAACATTTCTGCACGTTGTTTAACAACATCAATTGTTTGTGGGTAAACATCATCTGAGATGAAGAATAAGTTAGATTTTTTGTTTTTAGAAACACGTTTGGCTAGTGCCATTGCTTCTGCTGCTGCTGTACCTTCATCTAATAATGAAGCTGAAGCAAGCTCAAGACCAGTAAGGTCGATACACATTTGTTGGTAGTTTAATAATGACTCTAAACGACCTTGTGCAATTTCTGGCTGGTACGGCGTATACGCTGTATACCAACCTGGATTTTCTAGTACGTTACGTAAAATAACGTTAGGTGTTAAGGTACCGAAGTAACCTAAACCGATGTAAGTGTCGTTCACTTTATTTAAGCTAGCTACGGCTTTTAAATCTGCCAATGCTTGTACTTCAGTTTTGCTTTCTTCAACATTTGGAAGGTCGGCAAGACGGATATCGCTTGGTACGATTTCATCAATTAACGCATCAACAGATT
Organism: uncultured Colwellia sp.; assembly: GCA_913058405.1. Lineage (GTDB taxonomy): Bacteria > Pseudomonadota > Gammaproteobacteria > Enterobacterales > Alteromonadaceae > Colwellia. The sequence continues at coordinate 9,593 of CAJXRC010000068.1, forward strand.
CTACACCAAGGTCATTTAGCATGGCTTGAGTTTCTGATTCACTAGGGCCAATGTGGCGACGGATAAAATCTTGAGTTTGCTCTAACTCAGCTAATGAGTTAACAGTTGCTTTTGAGGTCATAACAGTTTCACTTAAATAAATTGTACTAATCTAGAATAAAAGAAAGCCTCAAACCAATGAGTTAGAGGCTTAATATTAAGAACTATGTTTAACAATATAATCAGTGTTTAGGCAAAGTAGACTAAACGTAATTAAGGTCGTTAAATATTAGTCTTCGTCGATAGAATTCTTGTAACCTTCAGCGTCAAGTAAGTTTTCTAACTCACCAGCATCATCAAGTTTAACTTGAAATAACCAACCTTCACCAAAAGCATCTGAGTTAAGTAACTCTGGAGCATCTTCAAGTTCTTCGTTGATTGCAACAACTGTACCTGAAACTGGTGCGTAAATGTCAGAAGCAGCTTTAACTGATTCTGCAACTGCAACGTCATCACCAGCGCTGATTGAATCATCAACATCAGGTAATTCAACAAAGACCATATCACCTAAAAGGCCTTGGGCGTGGTCACTGATACCAACAGTAGCGATACCGTCTGCGTCTACGCGAACCCATTCGTGTGAAGTTGCAAATTTTAATTCTGAAGGAATATTGCTCATTTTTATGTTTCCTGTTTAAATTTTTTATTTATTTTAAATAAAGTAACCACGTTTTCACGTTAAGTTACTCAGTAGAATTATTACTTAAGTTAACTACTCTATAATATAGAACATCTAACTTAATTTTCAATTAGAATACTTTTTTGCCGTTACGAACAAAACTAGGTTTAGTCACTTGAACTTTAATCAGTTTTTTACGCATTTCAACTTCAATGGTATCGCCTACTTTCACGCTACGTGGAACACGTGCTAAAGCAACACTATGACCTAACGTTGGTGAGAACGTGCCAGAAGTGATTTCGCCGTTACCAAATTCAGTTACAACAACTTGATGTGAACGAAGCACACCTTTTTCTTCTAGTACTAAACCAACAAGCTTAGGTTGATCACCTGCTGCTTTTTGTGCTGTTAATACGTCACGACCGATAAAGTCACGGTCTGTAGGGTCCCAACTGATTGTCCACGCCATGTTAGCGGCTAATGGCGAAACAGTTTCGTCCATATCTAAACCATAAAGGTTCATGCCAGCTTCTAAACGTAGTGTATCACGAGCACCTAGACCACAAGGAACTACACCTTCGTCTAATAGTTTTTGCCAAAAATCTTCAGCAGAACTGTTTGGTACAATAATTTCGTAACCGTCTTCACCAGTATAACCTGTAGTGGCAATAAATAAATCACCTACTTGTACACCAAAGAAAGGTTTCATGCCTTCAACAGCAACAATTTGCTCGGCTGTTAATAACTTAGCTACTTTTGCTTTCGCTTCAGGACCCTGCACGGCAAGCATGCCAAACTCAGGACGTTCAGTGATAGTGATATCAAAACCTGTAGATTGCTTAGTCATCCAAGCAAGATCTTTTACACGTGTCGCTGAGTTAACAACTAAACGGTAATCAGTATCTGAGAAGAAGTAGATGATTAAGTCATCAATCACGCCGCCTTCTTCGTTTAACATACCTGTGTATAACGCTTTACCCGCTGTTGCTAATTTAGCAACATCGTTAATCACTAAACGACGTAAAAAAGCTTTTGCATCTGCGCCTTGCACATCAACAATCGTCATGTGTGAAACATCAAACATGCCGGCATCGGTTCTTACTGCGTGATGCTCTTCAATTTGAGAGCCGTAGTTGATTGGCATATCCCAGCCAAAGAAATCAACCATTTTTGCGCCTGAAGCTAAATGCTTTGCATGTAATACTGTTTTATTAGTCATGTGTTCCACCTAAGAATTTTCAAAGTTAACTGATTATAGCCGTCACCCGCTGTTGATTCAACAGGAAAATCCAAATTTTTAAAATTTAAACCCATGTTTTATTCAAAATCAGAATTTAATTTTTCAAACATCCCTTTTACAAAATTAATCTCATTATTGGCTCAGTGTTCAAGGCATAGAACAAATAAAAGCCAATAAGTATTTCTGCGTGTTATCGTGAAAGATGCGATTTTTAGGACAATTGAGCGACAAATGCTGGAAATGTCGTCTTTTAAATGGGCATTTCTTTAAAAAAGGCGACAACATAAATATGCCTTTTAAGGTGTTTTCGAAGGATTATACCATTTACATTAATTTAGTGATCCAAATTCAATGAAGATAAATCTTTAAGTTCAAAGCGCTTGATTGAGCGCAACGTAGATAATGTAGGTATGGACTATTCGAAGATGAGCAATTAATTAGTGCAATTGGTATTAGCCCGGCAATGCTTTACGTCCGGTTATTAATTTCAACAACAAGTCGACTCAGATATAGCTTATTAGAAAGTACAGATGGTATAGAAATAACTTGATGAGGTAATGCAGACTATTTTCCAGCACCTTACCCGTAGGTTTTACTAATTCTACTTGAACTCGCCACACTCAAGCGAGTCGGGTATAACGATTATTGTTATACCCTGAAAATTCTCTAGCTGCACTCTCTGTGAGTCTTTCTATTACTCTTTATACTAATAACGTTATAGAGCGTCTTTTTGGTAAGCGAGTTCAGGGAGGTCTGCTTTAATACCTAACGCTTGTGCTATAAGGCGATTTTTAGCCGGAGCAAAATTATTAAGAATATTCATACCGACACCACGCAGCAATTTAACGGGTGACTGTTGCGGAGCAAAGGCCTGTTTTATACCTGCCATCGCGGTGATCATTTCAGTAGCTTCACTTTTACGCCAGCGAGAAAACGCTTTAAGATCGGATATATTAACCAGCTCAGCGTGACTGTCATCATGCGCATTAAGTTTGGCTGTTAAGGTTTGTGCTAAAGCTGCCGCATCAAGTAGGCCTAAATTAACTCCCTGCCCTGCAAGCGGATGTATAGTATGTGCCGCATCACCAATAAGTATTACGCGGTCCTTAACAAAGTCTTGCACTAAACGCATGGTCAGTGGATAAGTAAAACGCTCACTTTTAAGGGTGATATCACCTAACTTACCATCACTGACTGCGGTTAGCTCTTTGGAAAATTCAGTGGCATCAAGCGCGGTTAAACGTTTTGCATCTTCTGGCGAGGTTGAATAAACAATTGAACATAAATCATTTACCGAGTCAGCGGAGTATTGTGTAGACGCGCTTGATTGAACTGATGTCGCTGACGTTCCTGAGCATAACGGTAAAAAGGCTAATGGTCCTGTCGGCAGGAATACTTGCCAAGCCGTGTTTTTATGGCCTTGTGGGCACTGAACAGTCGCAACAATCGCGTGGTGGTCGTAATCTTTAAAGATCATCGCCATATTCATTTGTTGACGTACCCATGAGTTAGCACCGTCGGCGCCAACAACGATTTTAGCGATAATAGGCGGTGTTGGTGTGCTGCTGCCATTATTTGTAGAGCTATTATCTGCAGAATCATGAGAAGAAGCTTCACTGGCGAAGGTGGCAAAGACTTCACTATCGCCCTGACTAATTGTGGCGAGCTTATTGTCATTAAAGAAGTGAATACCTTCATCAAGTTCAGCTTGCTGCCATAAAGCATGGCGAATCACTTTATTTTCAATGATCCAACCAAGGTTATCTTCTGAAGGAAAAGTCGCACTGTCTTTGGCTGAAAAGTCGAGTTTACCTAACCCGGCTTTATCCCATACATGCATATGTTGATAATCTTGTACTCGGCTACTCTCAAGCGCAGACCAAACACCTAAATTAGCAAAGATATTTTTGCTAGCGACATTGATCGCACTAACTCTCACATCGATAGTGTCATCTAGTTCAGGCACAGCTAAGGTATCGACTATGGCAATTGTTAACTGGCTATTTTTACGAAGGGCTAACGCGAGTGTTAAACCCACCATGCCTGCACCAACAATTAATACATCAATTTTTTGCATTTTATCTCTTCTTGAATTCCAATAATGCCATAGGGATCTTTGTTAAATAACACAGACATGGCAACAAAGATGACACTTGCAGCCGTCACCCTCGAAGTATTTGATCGAGGATCCAGTATTTTATTTCTTATCAAATTAACTAAGGCTAACCTAATATCCCATAGTCTTCTTAACTAAAGCATCTTTTAACGGTGACATAATATTAAGTGCTTGTAAGCCAATATTTCGGCCAACAACTAAAGGCGGTAAATCATTAGCAAACAAGGTCACTAATGAGTCAGTTAATTGGATAACTTGCTGTTGATCTTTCGATCTATTCATTTGATAGCTATGCAATAAAGCAAAGTTACCAATATCTTGCCCTGCCGCCAAAGCGTTTTTAACAAGGTCAGCCATCACTTCAACATCGCGTAAGCCTAAGTTAAAACCTTGCCCTGCAATGGGGTGAATAGTGTGTGAAGCATTACCCACTAACGCCATACGGTGATAACTTTGCTGTTGTGCTTGTAATAAAACCAAAGGATAAACATCACGTTTACCTACATGGGTAATTGCCCCAAGGTAACTGCCAAAGGCGCGTTCTAGTTCTACTTTAAAAGCATCATCGCTTAACTGTTTAATTTCTTCTGCTTGTGATGGTGTCATTGTCCAAACTAGCGAACAACGTGATGCACCAGAAGCTGAAGATTTAACTTTTACCTTGACGGGTTTTAGCGGCAGCATGGCAATAGGGCCAAATTCTGTAAATCGTTCAAAGGCTTTTTGATGGTGCGCATTGCTGGTTGTGACATTTGCAATTAAGGCAACTTGTTGATAATCATCACAAGTAACGTCAATTTTAGCGAGCTTTCTCACGGGTGATTGAGCACCATCACAACCAAGTAGTAACTTGGCTGACAAGACTTTACCTGAGTTTAAGGTAACAGCTACGTGTGATTTTCCAGTTGCATCTTTGCTTTTATCAAGCCAGGTAATATCAGTAATAGAATCAGGACTAAACCAGTGAATATTCCTTTTGGCACTCACATTTTCTGTAGCAGAGTTTGTGACGGTGTTATTTTTGACGGTTTTGTTCGTAACCGTAATAGTATTGTCACTTAGCGCTTTTAATTGCGCTTTGCCGATTAGCGCCATTTCAATGACATAACCAAGTGCATTAACCCGATACTCTTTTGCCGTTAATCTTGCCTTGGCAAAGTGTCCTCGATCAGAAATATCAATATCTGTAATAGCACTGGCATCACCTTTTAAGTATTGCCATGCACCAAGCTTAGCTAGGTAGTTAGCGCTGCCATGAGATAGCGCTAAAACGCGTTCATCAAACAGTGTATTTTCGTCTGCAGACTTAGTTTGATTAAAAGGTAGGGCTTCAATAATAGCGATAGATAATAAACTACCATCGGCTTTGGTGAGTTTACTTAAGCTTAACGCCATTAAGCTACCAGATAAGCCGCCGCCTGAGATAATGACATCAAAATGTAGGTTACTGTTTTCCATAGCGTTCATCTTAGTATTTTTTTTGGTATTAGTAATGTTGGTTTGAGTATTAATATTGTTAGTATTGTTAGTATTGTTTTACGTTAACATTCCATTAGTTTACTCAACTTCTGCTAGTATTTTATTGATATAGCTACGCTAATGAATACAATACTAGGCAAATCACTAAACAATTAACCGAGCAAATAAAGCAGCATATAAAGCTGCTTATGCTTTCATCAAGGTTTCGATATCTTCAATCGTTTGTGGTGAGTTAGCGGTAAAATTTTCAAAACCATTGTCAGTTACGGCAATATTATCTTCAATGCGAACACCAATTCCACGCCATTTTTCGTCAACACTATGATCACTTAGTGGGATATAAATCCCCGGTTCAATGGTCATAACCATACCAACTTCAAAAGCACGAAGCTGCTCTCTGTCGGTATTAATATGATAATCACCAACATCATGAACATCTAAACCTAACCAATGGCCAAGGCCATGAATAAAGTATTCTTTTACTTTTTTATCGTTAATCAGTTCGGTTAAATCGCCTTGAAGTATGCCTAAATCAACTAAACCTTGCGTTAAAAAGGCATTGGTTAATACATTCAATTTTGCAAAAGACATACCGGGTTTAATAGCGTTAATAGCCAGGTTTTTCGCATCAAGCACTAATTGATATATCGCTTTTTGCTCAATGGTAAATTGTCCGTTAACTGGGAAGGTACGCGTAATATCCGCGGCATAACCTGATAATTCAGCGCCAGCATCAATAAGTAATAACTCATTATTTTTCAATACATCACTATTATCGGTGTAATGAAGAATATTAGCATTATCGCCGCCAGCAACAATACTGGCATAAGCGGGATGTCTTGCACCGTGGCGAGCAAATTCATGAAGAATTTCAGCTTCTATTTGGTATTCAAATTTTCCAACTTGGCATTTTTGCATGGCGCGTTGATGCGCTAAACCAGAAATGTAGTTAGCTTGACGCATCAAGGCTAATTCATTGTCAGTTTTAACTAAACGTAATTCTGCCACGATAGGATCAGCATCAGTTAAGTTTTGTGGTGCTTTAGCGCCCTGACGTATACTGCCTTTGACTTGCTTTAACCAAGCAAATACTTGCGCAGCAAAATCATGATCACTAAAACCAAAAAACACTTGGTCTTTGCCATCAAGATAGTCAGGTAATATGGTGGTAATTTCTGCTACTTCAAAACTTTCATCAACACCATAATCTTGTACCGCTTTGATTTGACCTATCCGGCGGCCCTGCCAAATTTCATGTAGCGCATCTTTTGGTAACGAGAATAAAATAGACTGACTTTGGCCTTGTTCAGTTTTCAGCAAAACCAATAAAGCATCAGGCTCGTTAAAACCGCTTAAATAGAAGAAGTTTTTATTCTGACAAAACGCATATTCAGTATCATTACTGCGGGTTAGCTCACTAGCAGCAGGAAATAATGCAATACTGTTATTTGGCATGTTAGCCATGAATGCAGCGCGATGTTTTTCATAGTCACTTAATGGTAATTGGCTCATGGGTGTTTTACTCAATGATACTTTACTTAAAGGGGCATCATTTAAAGGTCTAGTGGTCATGTATTATCGCGCCTATTGAATGTTGTGCTTATTTCGCTAACAAGTTATTACTGACCATAGTAGGTCAATAACTACTTGAACTTACTTTGCAAACTGCAAGATTAGTGAATTATCTTTTTATCTGCGCTATTACTTTCATGATTTGGCGGTGTCGCTAGTTCGCTAAAGCATAATAAAGCAGAGATTCGAACATACTCTCCAATTTCAAAATACGCTTGTTCGGTATCTTCGTCTTCTTCCATCTCATCTGATAAGTTTGCAATTTCACCAAAATCAGTAAGTACTTCTTTAACTTCGTCAGAGACGACTGGACTATCTTTTTGTTGTAAACCGAAACCTAAATTAAAACCTTGTACCCAAACACTTAAGGCATGACCACGTTCAGCGATAGAATCGTCGTCATCTGGTAGTAACAAGTTAAAGCTATAACTATTATCTAGTATACCGCTCCACAATTCACTATACATTTGCTTGAGCGCTTTTCTCACTGAAGATGGAAAACCATCACCTTCATTAAATAAATCATGTAGCATGGCGACATAGCCTTGATTTTCAAATTCAAAACCAGCACAAACTAACCCGGTTAATACACCGTGGAGTTCGCTAGCATGGGACTTTACACCTTCACTAGTCAAAATGCCTTGCATGGTAGCAAAGTCCATTAAGTTATTGTCGCTATCGTTATTTGAGGTTATTTCAGTCATGATTTATTTTCTATGCTTACAGGGAATTATGGTAAGTAATGGTATCACTGCCGAAAATGACAGAAAAGGAAAATAACAGAAAATGACTATAAAGCGCGCTATTTACCTTGCATAGGCAGCTCAGCATCGCTATCATTAAAAATAATAAGCTAAAATTTCTCTGTTTTAGCTATATTATTAATAATACTTGGAATTTTCTGTAAATGTCGCAACGAACCGTAGAAATCAACATTGTTGATCGCAAGCTAAAAATAGCTTGCCCAATAGGGCAAGAAACTGCCTTATTAACTGCGGCACAAGAGTTGAGTGATCGTTTAACGAAAGCAGGTGCTGGCAAAGCGATCAGTACACCTGAGCAAACCTTATTAATGACTGCCTTAAACTTGGCTAATGATTTATTAAAAACTCAGCAACAGTTAAAAGTTGAGCAACAAGATAATCAACAAAAAATCACCCTGCTTCAAACAACCATAGAACAAGCTCTTTCCCACACAAAGAAAAAAATTGCTTAAGCATTAGTTGCTTACTCTTTACTATTTCGTTCTCATCCCCACCTGTCTGAACAACGTTGCAGCTTAAAAATAAAACATAACGAATAAATAGTCGTCATTCAGCCAAAAATTACAAAATAAAACTTATTCGATGATATTTTTTTCGCTATACTAAGTTTGTCTTCTGGGGTGTTTGTATGCGAACTATGTCCCTGAGCCGATAAGTTTTACCTAAGGAAGTTGACTATTAACTTTTGCGCAAGCCCGGCTCGTATCGGGAAGCCTACGGTTAGCATGATATTTCCGCCCTGAACACCCGGTGTTCAGGACTATGTGAACGGCGGCACCTTGGAAGTCACTCCCTTTTATTATTTTAAATAATATCAACGATATTTCTGCACAGCTCTAGACAAGCACCCGACACTGTCTCTTATACACATCTGACG
>CAJXRC010000069.1 GCA_913058405.1 uncultured Colwellia sp.
ACGAGATCTAGTACGGTCTCGTGGGCTCGGAGATGTGTATAAGAGACAGGTTTGGGAGACTCTGGCGCCGGTTTTGCACCTATTGTCCCTATATTCTCTCTACCAGAAAATCACGGTATCCGCTTTATTTTCCCTCATGCACCTGAGCAAGCGGTAACGATTAACCAAGGTTATGTTATGCGGTCTTGGTATGATATCAAAAGTCTAGATTTACATAATCGTGCTGACATGGACGGTGTTTTAGCTTCTGAAGCAAAAGTACAGGCGTTAATACAAGAGCAGATTGATTCGGGTATTCCAGCTAAAAATATCGTATTAGCTGGCTTTAGCCAAGGCGGTGTATTGAGTTTATTTACCGGTTTACGTTTTGGGCAAAGCTTAGCGGGTATCTTGGCATTATCTTGTTATTTACCAACATCAGACACATTACCTGCGCATTGTCATAATGCTAATGTCGCAACACCTATTTTACAAAATCATGGTGAGCGAGATGATGTTGTGCCGATGAGTGCAGGTAAAATGGCAAATAGCTTATTAGCTGACGCTAACTATGACGTGACTTGGAAAAGTTATCCGATGGATCATTCGGTATTACCCGATCAGCTAAGAGATATTTCAGCTTGGTTACAAGCAAGGTTGTTAGGGTAATCATTAACCCTCATTTAGCGCTATAAATGGGGGATTGTGGCTAAGCAATCACTTTCTTATACGGATTGGTATCAGCAACTGGCACAAAATTGAGGGTGGTGAATGGACAGGATAAAAAAAAGAAGCGGACTTGATAATACGATAAAAACAGCCATAAAGATAAGGCCTGATAAAGGTTGGTTTAACAGTCAATACTTTACTGTTGCTAACGTGCTGAAAATCATAGTTTCCTTAACGCTATGTTTTTTTATCTATACAAAATCTACCCAGTCTCAACAAGAGAATGATGATAGTTTACTCTACCTCGCCAGCCCTAAAGTAGATGATATTTACTTTTTAGATTTCAGAATCCTCAGTGATAACCTCAGACCAAATGAAAAATATAGAATAGCCAAAGTAGTCGATATTACCGGTGATGTGGTAACGCTACTTTATGGCAGTATTTTTTATCTGCGCCAACAATCACTAAAAGACAGCATTCGCTATGGGCAACTAAGGTATAAAGGTTATTTTGAGACTAAACGTTATGATTTAACGTTAACGCAGCTAAAGACAATGCATGATAATAGTGCTATTTACATGATTAAACGACCAGATAAAAATATGTTGTTTGGCAATTATGTTAATGACCCTAAAACAGAGTTAAGTACTAGTTTGTATATTCCAGGTAAGCGTGAAAACCTTGCCGGTCTTAGTTTGCTTAAATCAGACTACCTAGAGAATAATAAACAACAAGCCTTTGAGCGTTTTAGCGCCTCAGCACAGCTAGGTTTTGCATCAGGACAAGTAAACTTAGGGCAAATGTACTTGAACGGTGAATATATTGATAAGGATCTCAATCAAGCCTTGTATTGGTTCAAACAAGCTGCACTTCAAAGTGATAAATCAGGCGTGCTTAAATATGTCATTGTCTGTCGACAGGTCAGCTATTGCCAAGAAGCAGGTTTTTACCAAGAGTTATTAAATGCTGGTGTAAATATCAAAGTACGAGAAATTGACTTTACCTTATCGCCCAATTAAGCAGGTTAAACTTGTGCAATCTAGCTAGACTAATCTCCTTTAGTCTAGCTAATCTTATCAATAAGCTACTTCAAGTCATTGTAATATATCCTTTTATTTACTTAGTTTAAGGTTTTATTAGTGCTTTTCAGCAGTATTAATATATTTGACTGAGTTCTTTTCCTGTTTACTCTATTTATGTTACTCCCAGTAAAAATATTCCAGCAAACGAATTAAAAGACTGATTAAATTTTTTAAAGCGATTGTTAATTCAATAATGCGAATTTAACATAATACATCTATGCTTTATTTTATTATTATGTGTAGGTAGTTATTCAATAAAACTGCATAACAATATATAATACCAGTTAAGACGGAATAGCTGTCATAAATACAATAACTTATCGTAATGGCAGATTATTTCTTCATAATATAATTTATATTTGAATCAGAAAAACTGTCAAATAGTGAAAAATTAACTATAAGAAGTGGCTATAAGCCATATATATAAAATTTCGGAATAGACCACATGAAAGTAAAAAAATCGCAGGTATTTAAAAAGTCTACACTCTGCTTAGCACTGAGTTCTGCATTGGCTTTACCAGTAAATAGTTATGCAGAAGAAGCAGTTAAAGAATCCGCAGCGGATGGTATAGAGCGTATCCAAGTGACTGCTTCTCGCCGATCATCGACAGTGCAAGAGGCACCCTTAAATATCACTGCACTTGATGGTGATGTGATGAAAGATCAAAATATAACTCAGTTGTCTGATGTTGCTCGTTGGGTACCAGGTTTAAGTGTTGCTGATCAAGGTGGTCGTACAGGCTCTCCAATTATTGTTCGTGGTTTAAATACCAACTCTTCCGGTCCTGATTCTGATGCAGGCACAGTTGCCACTTACATTGGCGAAATTCCCCTTGTTGTTGATATGAAGCTTATCGATGTTGAACGTGTTGAGGTTTTAATTGGCCCACAAGGTACTTTATACGGTGCGGGTACGCTTGGTGGCGCTATCCGTTATTTACCAAATAAACCGATACTAGACGAAACCTCAGGCTCACTTTATGGCGATGTTTTTACCTTATCTGAAAGTGATGATACCGGTGGTGAAGCTGGCTTTGTGTTTAATACCCCAATTATTGATGATGAGTTAGCAGTACGTTTTGCTGTTAATTATTTAGATGAACCTGGCTATATTGATTATAACTATGTTGTTCGAGAAGCTGGCGTTTCATTACCCGACCCTGATTGGTCAGATAGCGATGCTGTTGATAGTAACTTGAGACAAGTAGCAGACGCTAATTTTGAAAAAACAACAACGGCAAAAGCGATGATTCGCTGGCAACCTAATGATACTTTTGATGCAACCTTGTCTTATTTCTATCAAAAACAAGAGATTGGTGGTCGTTCTATCGTTCATAACAATAGTTTGAGTGAAACGAATCCTTTATCTGCTGTGATGGGAGAATATGAGTCGGGTTATCGATATCAAGAGCCAAGAGAAAAAGAAGATACCTTACTTAGTTTAGAAATGACCGTTGATTTAGGTTTTGCTGAACTAACATCTGCAACGGGTTATTCAGAGTTCGAAGCCCTTGGCCAACGTGACCAAACCGATTTGCTAATTCGTTTAGATTATAGCTATGAAGAATTCCCAGGTTTCTCGGCCTTTACGCGAGAAGTCGATGAAGCTGAAAACTTCACTCAAGAAATCCGCTTAGTCTCTACAGGAGACTCAGCATTTTCTTGGATCGTTGGTGCTTATTATAATAAATTTGAAAGTTTTAACGATAGCCGAGAGTTCGTTCCTGGTTTTGATCAATATGCTGTTGATAACTTCGAAGCAGAGCAATTACGTCCTGACTCACTAGAGTATGTTTCGGTGGATACAGAAGAAATTACTGAGTCGGCACTTTTTGGTGAAATTACTTATAGCGTAACAGATAAGTTAACTCTGATGTTGGGAGCACGTTTCTATCAATATGATGTCGTTGCTCAATCTGATGCGGATTTACCGTTATTAAACACTATTTATGACGCGAGCTATGATCCTACATTCATTGATATAGAGCTAATGGAGTCGTTAGCTGATAATGATGGCAGCCTATTTAAGGTTAATGCCAGTTATCAATTCAGTGATGATGTCATGGGTTACGCCACCATAAGTGAAGGCTATCGAATTGGTAGATCTAATGGAATCGCTGCTTGTGAGGAAGATATTGGACAACAGCAAACTGTTTGTGCTCAACCTGATGAGTTAATGTATGAGCCAGATACCACGACAAATTATGAGTTAGGTTTTAAAAGTACATGGTTTAGTAACCAATTACATTTTAATGCTGCGCTCTTTATGGTCGAGTGGGACAATGCTCAAATTGAAGGGGCTACGGTAGTTGGTCAACAACCTTATACCTCTAATGCCGGTGAAGCTGAATCGTCAGGTGTTGAAATATCAAGCAGAGCGATGTTGACTGATAGTCTTATTGCTTATGCGACTTATGCTTATACTAAGGCAGAATTAACTAGCGATGATGTTCCTGATATTGGTCTTTCAGGAGATCGTTTACCTGGTTCACCAGAGCAACAATTTTCATTAGGTGCAACTTATTCGACGGAAGTTTTTGGTAGTACAGGATTAGATATTAACTACGGTTTAACCTATCAAAGTGATGTTTATTCTAAAGTTGGACTACGAAATAATGGCGAAGCATTACCTGGTTATGCGTTAAGTAATATGTCGGCACGATTCTCTGAAGATGCTTGGTCGGTGACCTTATACGTAGATAACATGTTTGATAAGTATGCCTACAGCTCGGTACGCCGCGATGTGGGTGACATAACTACTGCAAACGACCCCGCAATTCAACGTAATTATGGCCACTACTTAATTACGCCACGTAAAGTTGGCGTGCGTTTTGATTACTTATTTGACCTATAATATCCATTAACTTAATGGGAGTTATGGGGTTTAATACACATAGACTTTCAATAAGAGATGTTTTATTTAGCAAAAACTAGCGATTGAAAGTATGAAAATAAAAGCACAGTATTATTAAGCTTAGCTAATTAATACTGTGCTTTTTTATACTTTACTTAGTGATTTATCAATCGATATACTTACATAAGCCTTTCCATGATTATCAATAACCAATTTAAGTATCCGATGCATGTCTAGCTCAATAAAAGTATTACACCAGCAAGCACAAAAAGCCTTGAATCAAGGTTTGTATCAACAAGCGCACCAGCATTTAATTTCAATTTTGCAGCAAGATAAGTATTTTGCTGACGCTTATTTTTTATTAGCGATGATCGCTAGCGCGCACCATAACTTATCAAAAGCAATTGAATTAATTAAACAAGCCAATAGTCTTACTCCTAACAACCCCGAGTATTTATCTCAACTTGCTAAACACTATGCGCTCGAAAATAATCATATTGAAGCGCGATACTTTGCCGAACTTACCGCTAAGTTGATCGCTAAATCAGCAGCTCAATCATCATTAACTCTAGACACACTTGGCGTAGCTTATAGCCAAATGGGATTGCATGAAAAAGCCGTTAATTTTTTTAAACAATCAGTGGCTATTAATGATAAAAATCCGAATTATTTTTTCAATTTAGGGGCTTCATTAAAATTCATTGGCAACTTTGATGATGCTAGAAAAGCCTATGAAAAAACCATTTCAATGGCGCCAAATTATTACAAAGCACATTCGGCATTAACAGGTTTAGGTGGGATATCAAAAAACACCAATCATATCCCACTACTTGAGGAGTTATTTAAGCAGACGAAACATGCGGACGATAGGCTGCATATAGGCCATGCTCTAGCACGTGAATATGAAGCTTTAGAAGATTTTGACAAAGCATTTCACTACTTGGAAACGGCTAAAAAGTTCAAGCTAGAACAGTTGAAATACAGCATTGATGAAGATAAATCGCTGTTTACAAGTCTTGCAAGTCACTTTAAAGGCAGTAAGCCGTTGCTATCTCAGGGGTTTGAAAGCCAAGAAGCAATATTTGTTGTGGGTATGCCAAGATCAGGCACCACCTTGGTTGAACGAATCATTTCACAACATACCGACGTGACGAGCGCAGGGGAACTACAGCACTTTGGTTTACTCGTTAAAAAAATGGCTAAAACCCCAAGTAATCGTGTGATTGATGCAGAAACAGTAACAGCAACAAAAGATATAAACTTTAAAGCATTAGGCAAAGCGTATATTGAAAGTACGCGAGCGGTTACAGGTAAAACTGCAAGATTTGTCGATAAGATGCCATTAAATGTACTGTATGTTGGTTTTATCTTACAAGCATTACCTAAGGCAAAAATTATCTGTTTAGATAGAAATCCTCTCGATACTATTGTGAGTAACTTCAGGCAACTTTTTTCCGTCAATCAATCGTATTACAGTTATGCGTATGATCTGCAAACTACGACAGAATTCTATTTGTTATTTAAACAACTTGCGGAATTGTGGTTAGCACTTTTTCCAGATAACTTTTATCTAATTAACTATGAAAAACTGGTTAATGATCCTATCAATGAAGCTAAGCAGCTTATTGAGTTTTGTGATCTTTCTTGGCAAGAACAATGCGTTGATATTCATCGAAATACAGCACCCGTTGCTACTGCTAGCGCGCTACAAGTACGTAGCCCAATTAATAATCGCTCGGTAGGTAACTGGAAAAATTACGATGCTTATCTTGATGAAGTAAAAAAAATATTAGCCGCTAACCTTGATAGTTAATCATTTCAATCAAAGGATTATTATACAATTAGAGAGCTAGACGTTTAGCTCTCGCTTGATGAAGTGTTGCCATTCAAATGCATATTGAATAGCAACAACTTTAACTTACTCTTCTCGGTATGATTCAGCGACTAGATGATGACGATTTAACAGCTTATAAAACTCAGTACGGTTACGTTGAGCAATTCGAGCTGCCTGTGAGACATTTCCAGCGGTAATTTTTAATAACTTTGATAAGTAATCTCGCTCAAAATGATCGCGTGCTTGCTGAAAAGACGGGAACTGAGTTGAATCATCACGCAGTGCATTTTTTACTAAATTTGCACTAATAATACTTTCACTAGATAGCGCAATACTTTGTTCTATAACATTTTGCAGCTGTCTGATATTACCCGGCCAAGGGGCACTAATAAGTAATTCCATGGCTTCTTGATTGATGCTTTTGATCGGGACGTTGGAGCGAGCAACGGCTTGATTTAAGAAGTACTGTACCAATAAGGGAATATCTTCTCGTCGTTGTGCCAACGTGGGTAACTCCAACTCAACCACATTGAGTCGGTAGTACAAATCTTCTCTAAAGGTATTAGCTTTAATGGCATTTGTTAAATTAACATGGGTTGCTGAAATGATGCGAACATCGACCTTAACCGCTTGGGTACTACCTACCGGCCTGACTTCTCGTTCTTGCAAAACCCGTAGAAGTTTTACCTGAAAGCTAAGTGGCATGTCACCAATTTCATCTAAGAATAAAGTACCGCCATTTGTCGCTTGAAATAAGCCTTGATGATTTCGCTCTGCGCCAGTAAATGCCCCTTTGATATGACCAAATAATTCAGACTCAAGGAGTTGTTCAGGTATCGCAGCGCAATTGATTGCGGTAAATACCTTATTTTTTCGATTACTTGCTTGGTGAATAGCTTTTGCTAGTAGCTCTTTACCGGTACCGCTTTGGCTATGAATAAGGATGCTAAAGTCACTGTTAGCCACCTGTTTAGCTTGTTGTAATAGTGAAGTCATCACTGTACTGCGACTAATTATATTATTTCGCCAGAGTTCAGTTTCGCCGGTTTTCTCACTTTGTGAAGGCTGTAAACGTATGGCTTGCTCAACAGTATCAAGTAGCTCTTGGCTTTCGAAAGGTTTAGTTAAAAAGCTAAAAACCCCTTGCTTAGTTGCGTTAATCGCATCAGGAATAGTGCCATGGGCAGTCATAATGACGACAGGAATATTAGGGTGTTGTAGTCTGATTTGTTCAAATAAAGCCATACCATCCATGCCTTCCATGCGTAAATCGCTAATAACTACCTGAGGAATAAAGTTCTGTAATCTCCCCAAAGCAATTTTTGCATTGGCGGCAGATTCAACTTCATATCCTGCAGCAGATAATCGAATACCAAGTAATCGTAATAAACTTGGATCATCATCCACTATCAGTATTTTGGCTGAGTTACTGGTAACTGTTTGGTTGCTTAGGCTCATAAAATTCTCTCTCTCTCTTAGCCACGCTCATTAATATTTTTGTCAATTTTTTTTAGTAGTATCAATTGCTTGTTTACATGTTCTAATTGTTGGTTCAATTGCTCAATTGTGACGCTATTCTTATCGTTTTGTTCGTTATATTCTTTATCTGAGCGCGTCTGTTTTTCAAGTAAACGAAGCTGGATATTTAATTGATCTCTTAATAACATGATAAAAGCTAAGTTACCTTGGCTCATGTTGTTGCTGGCTAATAAATGATCATTAAGCAGACTTTTTGCTTTATACGGCTGATAAAGTCCGGGATTTGGCAAACTATAGAGTAAAATAAGTTTGCCTTGGATAAGTGTTTTATCATTGAGTGGTTTAGTCACTAAGGACAGCAGTTTTTTCTCTTCTAACAAAAGTTGCTTATTATTTAGCGTTTTTAATGTTAAATAATACTGACTATATTCGATCGAATTATTAGTCTCAGCATCAGTATTTTCATTATGAGTAATAGCCGTTGGCTCAGTTACTTGGCAAGCAGTTGATAAGCTCGTTAACAGCAGAATAAATACGATTGAAAGGCACTGTTTAATCGGTCTACTTGTTGAATGCGTTACGCTTAAGTTAAGTCTTCTCATGATTCATTATCTGTTTGCGTATTAGGTAAAGTGATGGTGATGCAGGCGCCACTTCCATTGGCTGCGCTAATTTTCCTTGCTGGGATAACTTCGATATTACCATTAAGGCGAAGTAATAGCTCTTTGACTATAGTGAGCCCTAAACCACTACCTTTTATCTGGCTATTTATCGGTGCTTTACCTTGATAAAAAGCATCAAATACTTTGTCGCTAAGTGACGGATCTATTCCTGGCCCTTGGTCAATTATATTAATAGTTATGCACTCCTTGCTGCTGCTATACGTTATGATGATATCTCCATCTACCGGGGAATATTTTATCGCGTTAGAGAGAATATTATCTAAAATGACACTGAGTTGTTTACTGTTACTGTAAATAAAATACGGGCTGTTATTACACTTCATGGTCAAATTTTTCGACTTAATATCGAGTTTTCGAACATTACATGCATCGCTTATTAACTCAGACAAACTAATCTTTTCTAATCCATGGAGGCTGGTTGAATCAAGTACAATATTGAAATCGAGTAAGTCTTCAATCAAGCGCTGTAATCGATTCACACTGACGCGAATGATATCGCAAATCTCTTGTTGATCTTCATTGAGTGGGCCAACACTATTATCATAAATGAGCTCAGTACCTTCTCTAATGGCAGCAAGTGGAGTTTTTAACTCATGGGATATATGACGGATAAAACTCGATTTTTGTAACTCAAGTGCATGGAGGCGTTGACGCATATTTTCTAGTGCATCTGCTATTTCCCTGACTTCGGCAGGCCCATGTAAGTTAATTTCTTGTTCAAAATTCCCTTGCTCAAGTAATTGAATTTTGTCTGTGAGTCGCTTTAATGGTTTGGTGATTAAAATGATAAATACACCAGCAATTAGCAACGTAATAGGAATAATATATAATCGTTCAAGTATATTATCGCTAATTTCTTCTGTGGTCTGTTGTATATCTAAAACCTGTTGATTAACGGCAAAAGCACTACGTTTTTCAAGCTGCTCATTGATAAGTTGTAGTGGTTTAAACTCTTGTTGGATTTGTTCTAATGAAAAAGCATCAATACTCTCGTTTAGCATCAATTCTTTTATTCTATCACTTTCATCTTGTAAAGACGTTAACTGCTTTTTAAGTACTTTATCTTGCTGTTTAGCCGAAGTTTCTTGAATAATATCTATTAACGCTTTGTGGTGACTACTAAATACGGCAAGTAATTCGTCGTCTTTAAGCACGACAAATTGACTTGCAGATCGCTCTAGTTTGGCGATCGTGTCATCAAGCTTACTGTTAAGCTGTGTTAGTTGCGCCACATTATAAATAGCGTTCGTACTTTTTTTAGCTAATTCACTGGCTTTATTTGCGCCAAAAATTAAAGCCATTACTAATGGTATTGCGACGAAGGCAAAACCAATTAACGTTAATTTCTTAATCGAAATTTTATTAAGGAATGGCTGGCTAAAATCAAAAAAAGAAAGTGTTAACTGCCTTGGTAATCGCTTATCTTTTTTTAAGTCGCTATGAGAAGTCATAAAATATAGCCTGAGCTCTTTACTATGGTTACACCTGAATGCCCTTTGTATGACAAAAATTACATAAAAACAAGACTGTCTTTATTTTGCGACAAGCATAAGTGATAAATGACATTTTTTAAGTCTTTGTAAAATAATGTTTTATTTTGTTTTGTATAAGTTTTTTACCCTACAATAACTCGTAATTTTTTATTGTGTTGTTATCTGGTGACACTTTTCCAATATTTTAGTTAATGGATTCTTGTATAAACTCAATTTAATCAATGCTTTACTGTTGTTGGCATAGTCTATGCTATTCCATAATCGATAATGAATTTAACTAGCGTTAACAAAACGCTTTAATATTAAAAAAAGGATTCACCATGGATAGTATCAGTTTAACGCAAGTTACCGCATTTGTAGTCGCCGTAAGTATGGCTTCTTTTTTAGTGAATGCTGATGATGATTTAGCGTATACCAATGAAGATAATATCGTTGTAAATGCTGAAAATTCAGCTAACGCAGATGCGATTAAAAAAGCTATTGAAGAGGTAAAAGAGCCAAACGATAAATTTACTTTCACTTCGTTAGACATGGACAAAAATGGCATGTTAAGTCGACAAGAAGTTGTTGATGGAAAAAATGAATGGTTAGTAGAATCTTTTACAAAAATTGATAGCAATACCGATGAATCACTGACTGAACAAGAGTTAGTTGATTTTGTGGCCAAAAAAGCCGCAACGATGACAGCGGCAACTAAATAGCGAGTAATTAACGAGTAAGCACTTGCTCGGTACAGTTTTAGGGGAGCTCCCAACCCCATATCAAATCATTTAGTCTACTTTCTTAAGGACTGAGAAGGTCTCTTCATCGACTTGTTATAATTCCACTCCCCTTGGGTCGGCTACTTAGGTAGTCGGCCTTTTTTGTGTGCTGTATATACCCGATCCATCTGAAGATGCTCGTTTCAGGAAGTCTGAGCGATTCATAATCAAGGCGCGTTTTTTTATTAAGGGTCATTCCCTTAAAAAGAAATGTAACGTAGAGTATGATTTGCTCAGACTTCCCCGAGGGCTGGTTTAGAAACGCTTTATGCTGCGTTATTGATTTCGACAATAGAATAACTATTCTCTTCAACCAATGCCTTGCCTAAAGGCGTTTCTAATTCCAGCTGAATCCTGCACCTTCAAGTGGAACGGGTATATAGTAAATGAGATTAACCGCTTAGATACTGCGGTAGACGGTAATTACTGATATATCCCCTCCAGTTGATGCTTGATATAGTAATGGTAATTACTATAAAAAGAGAATATTCAATGAAACCCCTGTTTATCAAAGCATTTTTAGTTTCTAGTATTTTAATGGGTTGTTCGACAGCAACACAAGTTAGCGATGTGCAATCTTCAGCTAACACGGTCAATAAAGCGACTGCAAATGTGCAGACGGTAAAAGAGTCAGAAGCACTTCTTTTAGCTAAATGGACAGGACCTTTTCAAGGCGTTCCTGCTTTTGATAAAGTGACATTAGCCGGTCTAGTGCCAGCCATGGAAAAAGCGATGGCGACTAATTTAGCTGAAATCGATTTAATTGCGAATAATACCCAAGCACCCACGTTTGAAAATACGATTGTTGCCATGGAAAAAGCAGGTGGGGATTTAGATCGGATTTTCACCTATTACGGCATTTGGCGTTCGAACAAATCAAGTAGTGAATTTAGAGAGATTGGTACTGAGCTAGCACCAAAATTATCTACATTTTCTTCGACTATTAAGCAAAATAAAAAATTATTTAACCGTATTTCAGCCGTTTATAATTCAGATGAAGTTAAATCACTGAGCCCAGAAAAACAGCGTTTAGTGTTATTAACCTATAATAGTTTTTCGCGAGATGGGGCAACGTTAAATGACAGCGATAAAAAACGTTATGCCGAAATTAACCAGCGTTTGGCGCAGTTACAAACAAAATTTGGTAATAATGTTTTAGCTGATGAAGAAAGTTATGTTGTTTATTTAACTAAAGCACAGTTGGGTGGTTTACCTGAATCAATTATAAATGTTGCCGCCGCCGCTGCGACTGAACGAGATCATGAAGGTGAATATGCCATTACTAATACTCGTTCTTCTATGGACCCTTTTTTAACTTACTCAACAGAACGAGCGTTAAGAAAACAGGTTTGGCAAAATTATTACAGCCGTGGTGATAACGGTGATCAGTTTGACAACAATGCCATTATTGCTGAAATTTTACAGTTACGTCATGAACGTGTTGGCTTGTTAGGTTATAAAAACTATGCATCATGGCGCTTAGAAGATCGTATGGCTAAATCACCAGAGAATGCTATCGCTTTGATGGAATCTGTTTGGCCAGCTGCTATTGCGCGTGTTGATGAAGAAGTTACTGACATGTTAGCTATCGGCAAAAAACAAGATGGTATCGAAGAAGTACAAGCTTGGGATTACCGTTTTTATGCTGAAAAAGTTCGTAAAGATAAATATGACTTAGACTCAGATGAAGTTAAGCAGTATTTACAGCTAAATAATTTACGTGAAGCTATGTTTTATGTGGCAGGGCGCTTATTTAACTTTGATTTTACCGAAGTGACTGATGGTTCAGTACCCGTATTTCATGAAGATGTGCGTGTTTGGGAAGTAAAAGATAAAACTTCAGGTGAGCATATTGGTTTATGGTATTTAGACCCGTTTGCACGTAAAGGAAAACGTTCAGGCGCATGGGCAACTACCTATCGCTCTCATACTACCTTTGATGGTAAGAAAAATGTATTGTCTTCGAACAACTCTAACTTTTCTAAAGGTATTGCCGGACAACCTACGTTGATTTCTTGGTCAGATGCAGAAACTTACTTCCATGAGTTTGGTCATGCTTTACATTTCTTAGCATCAAAAGTTGAGTATCCAACACTTAACTCTGGCGTACGTGATTACACTGAATTTCAATCACAATTGTTAGAACGTTGGTTATCAACAGATGAAGTGATTGATAACTACCTTGTACATTACAAAACGGGTAAAGCAATGCCGAAAGCGCTTATTGCTAAAATTAAACAAGCAGCAACCTTTAATCAAGGCTTTAGCACTACAGAGTATTTAGCATCTGCATTAGTTGATATGAAATTTCATACCGTTGATCCTACAGGTATTGACCCTGATAAATTTGAGCGTGAAACATTAGCTGAATTAAATATGCCTAAGCAAATTGTTATGCGTCATCGTAGTCCGCAATTTGGTCATATCTTCAGTAGTGAAGGATATGCATCAAGTTATTATGGCTATATGTGGGCTGAAGTATTAACGTCTGATGCAGCAGAAGCTTTCGCTGAAGCACCTGGTGGTTTTTACGACAAAGATGTAGCGGATAAATTGGTAGAGCATTTATTTAGTGTTCGTAACGCGGTTGATCCAAGTGAAGCTTATCGAGCTTTCAGAGGCAGAGATGCAAAAGTTGAAGCATTAATGCGTGATCGCGGCTTTCCGGTAAAAGCTGAAGATTAACTACTGACTATAAATAGTAGTCATAGCTATCGTATTAAATATTACAATTATTAAAAACTCGCTTCGGCGAGTTTTTTTATGCCCATTATTTATTGTTAAATAAGAGTTTTCGTTAAAAATTTCACTTTTAGTGACTTTAACTTGAGGATTTAAGCTTTTTCTTTGATAGCCGAAATGTATTCGCGTTATAATTTGTGAAAATATGTAAGTTTTTGTAAGAAATCACCTTAAAAGGACCTTAAATGAAAACCTTAAACATCTGTATAGCTTGTGTAGGACTGTCGATTTTGACGGCTTGCCAGTCAACTGATAAACCCGCGATTACTAAAAACGCTGAAGTTAACCAACAAACTAAATACTTTGCTGAAGCGAAAATATCTCTCGATAAGCTAAAGGATGACATTAACCAAGGTCGAAGCGATCAACTCGCTTACTTTGCATCAGGTACTTTTGAGCAAGCGGTTGAAGAATTTGATAATGCTACCGAAGAATATATGGATATAGGCCAAAATGGCACATCCTCTTTAAATGTTTTTCAAAGTGATACAGAGCAATACCAAGAAGCCAAACAAGAGATTATCAACTATATTGCACTTGCTAATCAAAAACTGAAATTTTCTTATAGCATTAAAGAAACGGCAGAAAGCACTTTAGCCGCAACTTTCACCCAGAAATCGCTATTAAAAGAAATTGGCGCAGCTAAAATTTACGCTAAAGATTACAATAAAATTAATGAAAGAATTGATGACTTAGTCGAATATATCGATGAAGGCAAAGTCAGTAAAGCGCAAGAAGAACAGCCTGAATTACTTCTTGATATGAACGCACTAGAAATTCGAACTGTACGTGTCAATGCGCTAGGTCAGCTTGATTCTGATATTGCTTACATCAAGAAAAAAAGCTTGGCTAAATATGTTCCTATTAGTCATCAGCAGTTATTAACAGCGCGAAGTAATGCGAATGCCATTATTATTGCTACTCCTCGTGCCACCGAAGAAATTAAAACTGCTGTAGAGCTTGCTGAATTTGAACTTGCACATCTTTATCATATCTCGAAAGAAGTAAATGCTTTGAAGAAGATTAACAGTAAGTCTTACGAGCAATATCTGCTTGAGAAAGAAGTTTTATTGCATACAGTGTCTGAATCTCTAGAAACAGTTGATGTTCGTCATTTATCAATGACAAAACAAGTTGAAGCAATAGCACTGCAAGCAGGTGCTATAAAAGATAAGTTATCTACAGCTAATGCTGCCGTATTAGCATTACGAAGTGATAACAGTCAGTCATCAGTGGCTACGGAAAGTCTTAGAACTGAATTCAAAAGTCAGTTAGTTAATTTAAATGGAAAATATGATGCCTTGGTCATCGAAAATTCAGATCTTAATACCCAACTGCAAAGCAAAGATATTGAGTTGATTCGTTTACAAGCCTATAAAGAAGCAGTCTCAGATGTTGAAAGTAAACATGCTGCTGAAAAAGAGCGAGCGTTACAAGCACAGGTTAAAAAAGAGGTAGAAAAAAAAGCACTAGCACTAAAAGAACAAGCTAAAAAAGACGCACTAGCACTAGAAGTTAAGGCAAAAAAAGAAGCGGAACAACAAGTACTAGCGTTGCAAGAAAAGACTAAGATAGAAGCAGATAAACAGGCGGTAGCATTGCAAGAGCAAATGGCAGAGCCTGTAAAAATGACGGCGGCTAAGCTCGACGTTGCAGAAGAAACGATGGTAGAAATTAAAGAAGCTGTAATGGAAATTGAGGCCGTTGAAGAAGCTGTTGAAATACCTGTGGCAGTAAAAGATGACAAATAATGTAATGATTTAAAGTTATTGATTTTATATTTAAAACTCGCTTCGGCGAGTTTTTTATAAGTAGATAGTCGCTTATTAAATCCTGATGCTCTTTGTACAGTAAAAAGCTTAACTAATGGGCTTTTCTATTTCACTGATGCCTTCTTGTACCATTTCACTAACATTTTCCAGTTTAGCTGAAATAACTGTTTGTGCATCAAACAAGCCACGGTTATAAAAGTGGGCACCAACTTCTTTAGAAAAAAAATCAAGCAAAAATTCAGCATCAAACTGACCAAGGTCTTGATCGAGTTCTTTGGCAAAGTAGCTCTGAATTTTGATAACTAACTGCTCTGTTTCTGTACTAGAAAATTTTATTGTACTCATCATAGGTCCGAAAAAGGTAATAAAGGAAAGGGAGTTAATATTTTATTATACCTAAATATAATCAACAGGCAGGGCAGTTGTGTACTTTATTTCTTCCATAGCGAAACTCGAACTAATATCAGAAAAATCCACTCGTGTGATAAGTTCTTTATAGAATCGGTCGTAGGCTTTCATATCTGGCACCACAACACGAAGTAAGTAATCGACATCGCCACTCATACGATAGAACTCGACAATTTCAGGAAAATCTTCTGCAACTTTAGCAAAAGTGGCTAACCAATCAGGGTTATGTTGATTGGTTTTTACCATGACAAAAATGGATAAGCCTACATTTAATTTCTCTGGGTCAGCTAGAGCAACCCGCCCTTTAATGACACCCGACTTCTCCATCGCTTGGATACGACGCCAACAAGGGGTTGTCGATAGTCCCACTCGCTCAGCAATATCACTAGTTGATAAAGTGCAATCTTTTTGCAAAATACTCAAAATATGTTTATCAAAAGAATCCATACTGTTGCCTTATTATTCATTAATCGCTTATGGAATTTAAAACCAATTATCCACCCTATGTTAGCATTGTATTGCTGATTTGTGATTAAATGGCTAATTTTGTTTTATGGCTTTAATCATTAAATACGTTAACATTGAGACAAGGTGTATTTTGTGGAGTAATAATGAAGAGTAAACTAAAAAAATGGTGGCATACCGATTGCCCTTTTTGTCGAAAAGCAAGGTTGCTATTCATTTGGCTTATACTAATGTTAATTGTAGATTTCTTTTTCTTTCAATTGTTATTTTAGCGCTAGGCGTATTATTGAATCATCAGTATAGGTTGGCTAAAGTAATTGTATTTATTATAGGAAAACATCATGGCTACAGAACTACTTTGGAGCGACTCACAAGAGATTGCTTTGGACTTAATTGAACAACATCCCGATGTTGACCCCTTTAAGCTACATTTTACCGATTTAAGACAGTGGGTGCTCGATTTGGAACGTTTTGATGATGACCCCAAGCATTGTGGCGAACGAGTACTAGAAGCTATTCAATTGGCTTGGATGGCAGAAGTAGATTAGTGCCGTTGATTTTTAAGTATTACCTTGTTCGCACTGGTATCAAGCCACCAGTTAGTCAAATATCACTTTTGTTGTTTATACTATGTACTGATCTCACATAGTAGAATCAAATGATTTCCTCTAACATATTCAACTAATTATTCTCATTTTTAACATATTCAATCATTGTCCTGCTTTGCAGCAGGTTCAATATCATTTATAGCTGTTCTATTTCAATGTGCTGAATTCAGAGGGAATTTAAAAGACTTTAGGCAAGGCATTCATTTTAAGAATGGTTATTCCTTCCTTAAAATGAATAACGCAGCTTAAAATCTCTTAAAACCCACCATACGGGGGGGCACAGGGCAACATTACTTGGTTGTTACAACAATTTATAAGGGATTGTTATGACTTCATTGATACGCCTAAAAATGAAGTTACTCGGTGTTCCTGAACTTGCATCTTGAAGTCTAGCGGGTATATACTTCGCACTATTAATTTCGTCTATTTCGATTATTCACAAAACAAATAAGTAGTCATCAAAATGCCTCAATCTCAACGCCCACTTTATATCTCTTATGCCGGCCCGTCATTATTAGAAACCCCTTTACTGAATAAGGGCAGTGCTTTTAGCAAAGAAGAGCGCGGTAGCTTTAACCTAACAGGCCTTTTACCTCCGCGCTTTGAAAGTATTGATGAACAAGCCGAACGTGCATACCGCCAATATAGCTGCTTTCAAACTAACATCAATAAGCACATTTATTTACGTGCCATTCAAGATAACAACGAAACGCTTTATTATCGCTTAGTGCGCGATCATCTTGAAGAAATGATGCCGATTATTTACACCCCTACAGTGGGTGATGCCTGTGAAAAGTTTTCGGATATTTACCGCAGCGCACGTGGCTTGTTTATTTCGTACGAAGACCGTTACCAAATTGACGACATTTTACGTAATGCCACAAAGGGTAAAGTAAAAGTCATTGTTGTGACCGACGGTGAACGTATATTAGGGCTAGGCGACCAAGGTATTGGCGGCATGGGTATTCCTATTGGTAAATTGTCATTGTACACCGCGTGTGGTGGCATAAGCCCAGCATATACTTTGCCAGTCATGCTTGACGTAGGAACCAACAACGAAAAACTTTTAAATGATCCTATGTATATGGGTGCGCGCCATAAACGTATAGCCCAAGACGAGTACGATGAGTTTTTAGA
>CAJXRC010000070.1 GCA_913058405.1 uncultured Colwellia sp.
CTATCCTCTTCGTCGGCAGCGTCAGATGTGTATAAGAGACAGCATTTTAATATAAGAAACAAACCAAATGGTCAACTAAATAATCCTCAGCTAGTATAAAGCTTGGTTATGATAGTCTTAAGACCTTGTTAGATCCTAACTCAAAGGATGGTTTTCATGTTTAATCGAAATAAATCAAAAGGTGTAAAAGTTAAAAGCAGGACTTTTAGCTTTTTCATATTAGAAATAGAATTAACCGACGATATGATGTACTTTTCCTTTTTAATAAATTACATTTATAGCGTACATAAATAGTAGGTAAGTAAGGCACAATCTTCAATTAACTGACTAAATGGTTAACAACAATTTCAAATAAATGTGTGACTTATGACGATGTGGCTGGTAAAAGGTCTCATAAAAAATACTCATGAAAACAATCATGTAAACAACAACGAACACTGAGTACAAAACATGACCAGCGAAATTTCAGAAAAGAAGACAGGTAATATAAGAGCTAAGAGTCAAATCAAAATCCTGACTGCTGCCAGAACTGAGTTTGTTTTACAGGGATATAAGGGAGCTACAGTTCAATCTATAGCTGATCGTGCCGAACTACCTAAAGCCAATATTCTCTATTATTTTAAAAACAAAGAAAACATTTATCACGCTGTGCTTGAGCATACTCTAGAGATGTGGGATGAAGGTATTGGTGATATTGAAGCAGATCAGGGACCAAAAGTTGCCATAGAAAAGTTTATTGAAGCGAAAGTAAGGATGTCATTTAATCATCCTGAATCTTCAAAAATCTATGCCATGGAGATCATTCAAGGTGCACAGCATTTAAAAGATTACGCACGTACCTATCAACGTCAATGGGTTAGAGAAAAAGCTAAATTATTCCAACAATGGATAGATAATGGTGAAATGGCCGATGTTGATCCCGTACATCTTATTTTTCTTATTTGGTCAGCAACTCAGCATTACGCTGACTTTGAAACGCAAATTCTAACAATAATGAACCGAGCAGACTTCGAAGAAGAAGATGTAGAACAAGTCATCGCTTTTTTGTGTGACATCGTTTTACGTGGCTGCGGCTTAATTTAAATAATTTATTTAAGATCTTATGATGAAAAAACTCTTAACATTTGCCCTCTTATCCTGCGGACTTTTCGGTATGACATGTGTACAAGCAACGACATTAAAAATAGCCAGCTTCAATGTCAGCATGGAAGCCTTAAATTATAGTGAACATAAGCGTGGCGAGCCCGTCAGTGTTTCAACTAAAACACTTGCTGATGCGTTAGCTAGTGATCATCAGCAAATAAAGAATATTGCCGAAATAATACAAAGAGTTAATCCTGATATTATTCTGCTCAATGAATTTGACTACCTCAATGATAACAATCAAGCCTTAAAAAGTTTTATTAATAACTACCTGAATAAAAGCCAACATGGCCAGAAGACTATTGATTTCCCTTATTTTTATCAAGGTCCAGTAAACACTGGTGTAAATTCAGGTTTAGATTTAGATGGTAACGGTGAGAAAGGTAAGTTGCCTGGTGATGGTTATGGTTATGGTCATTTTCCTGGTCACTTTGGCATGACTCTGTTATCAAAATACCCAATAGACGTTGATAATATTCGAAGCTTTCAACATTTTAAATGGCATGATATGCCTAATGCGCTCATGCCAATTGACCCCGCAACCAATACACCTTGGTATAGCCAAGCAACATGGCAAGCATTGAGATTATCATCAAAATCTCATTGGGATGTGCCTGTTATGGTGAATGGTAAAACAATTCACGTGCTTGCCAGCCACCCCACTCCCCCTGTATTCGACGGTCCCGAAGATAGAAATGGCAAACGAAATCATGATGAAATTCGATTTTGGCATGATTATATTACCCCTGAGTTAGCGGGTTATATTTATGATGATAAAGGACAAAGAGGCGGAATAAAAACCGAAGAAACTTTTGTAATGTTAGGTGATTTCAATGCAACGACTGTTGACGGTAATGCTATTAAAGCCGGCATTGCCTCATTACTAGGTAATGCTAAAATTCAAGATGCTATGCCGCACAGTCAAGCAGGAAAATTGCATAAACCTGATAATATTAATGCTAAGTACCATACATCCAATTGGGGTATGAGAGTCGATTATGTCTTGCCCTCCGTTAGCGGATTAAGTATTAACAATTCAGGTATATTTTGGCCGGTAAAAACCGACAAAAACTACCGATTAATAAAAGATAGAAAAGCTTCATCAGATCACCGTTTGGTATGGCTTGAGCTAACAACAAAGAATTGATCTTATAATATTTAACCATTAAGAATTAACTACAAAGAACCAATATAATGAAAAAACTACTTTCCGCCGCTTTTGTCACTCTCGCATTGGGTGCCTGTACAACAACTGAACAGCCTAGTGATATATCACCTGATAACTCAGTTGCCTCAAATTCACTTAGCAAACCTAAAAACATCATCATGATCGTTGGCGATGGTATGGGTCCAGCTTATACCACGGCTTATCGTTATTTTAATGATGACCCGACAACTGCTGGAATTGAACAAAGTATATTTGATAAACATTATGTTGGCTCAAGTAGTACCTACCCAGCAAAAGTATCTGGGTACATCACAGATTCAGCTGCCGCTGCTACCGCGCTAGCTACTGGTGTAAAAACTTATAATGATGCAATATCTGTTGATACCAATAAAAAGCCGCTTTTGACTGTTTTAGAATGGGCCAAACAGCAAGGTAAAAAAACAGGTGTCGTGGTTACTTCCCAAATCAATCATGCAACTCCTGCTTCGTACCTCTCTCATAATGAGAACAGAAATAACTATAATGCTATTGCAGACAGTTATATCGATAATGGCATAAAAGCCGATGTTTATTTCGGTGGCGGCTGGCAATACTTTATCCGAGAAGATCGAAATTTAGTCAACGAATTTAAAGCAGCCGGCTTTCAATACATAGATGATTATAAACAATTATCAACACTGGAATTAAATAAACCAGTACTTGGTCTTTTTGGCGATAGCGGTTTACCTTGGGCATTAGATGATAAAGAAAAGCATCGTTTATCGTTAATGACAAAGGCGGCCACAAAACAGCTTAACAATGACAACGGTTATTTCATGCTAATTGAAGCCAGTCAAATTGATTGGGCTGGACATGGACGAGATATTGGCGCGGCAATGGCTGAAATGGATGACCTAGCACAAACAATAGCTTTTCTAGAAAAGTATGTCGCTAAAAACCCAGATACCTTAGTTGTTCTTACAGCAGACCACAGTACTGGTGGCCTGAGTATTGGCAGAAAAACAGCTAAATCTAACAAAGACATACACAGTAAATATTTATGGCAGCCTGAGATACTCAGAACACTACCACTTTCCCCTCAAAAGTTTGCCAAAAGCTTTGCTGACAACAAGCTTACTCTGCAACAAGTCAATGAAACATTAAATTTTGAGATATCTGCTGATGATATGACTTTGTTATTGGAGTCAAAACAAGCAGGTATTACAAATATGGCAAAATACCAACAGTCATCAGAAGATCAAAAACAAGGCAAATGGCCACCTAGAGTTGAAGGCCCTATTTTGATAGCCCTAAAAAAAATGATAGACATAAAAACAAACACTGGCTGGGGTTCAATTAGTCATTCAGGCACGCATACCGCAGTAGATGTACCTGTATATGCCTTTGGTAAAGGTAGTGAGCAATTTAAGGGGCAAATAGATAACACTGATATTGCCAAAAAGATATTTACTTTACTAGGTAAAAAGTAGCAACAAAAAAGCCGACAAGTGGCCACACGAGTCGGCTGAGCTTACAAGGTTCTATCCAACATTGTAAGCAAAACAAAATAAGTGCTGAGGTATGAATAAACCACTTAATTTACATTTGCCACGAGTCCCGCTTTTTTATCTTCAATAAATCTCACTTTTTCACCGTTTTGTAAACGCTCTCCACCACGAACAACTACACTATCATCTACCGATAAAGCGCCCGTTACTGAAACCCAATTTTTAATTCCTTGACCGACAAGCACGGCAACCTTTCGTGCTTGTTGATCATCATCGATGGTCAACACATACGTTTCATTTTCTCGCAGCATTAAGGCGTCACGTGGTACTAAAATAGCTTCTTTCGGCAATTGCTTTGGTAAAGAAACAGTCACCGCTGTGCCTGCTAACATCGCTATGCCATCTGCTGCAAGCCTTACATCAAAAGTACGTGAAGCCTGGTCGCCCGCTTGACTCCAAGTGCGTACAGGTAACTCAAGTAAGGTTTGATTCCACTTGACTATCACTTTGCTGCCTCGTTGTAAAAAAGGGGCAATTGAAATTGGCGCAGCAATTTTAATATCGAGGTTCTTAGTATCAATCAATTGCACTAACGGACGACCAATTGAGATCAGTTCTCCAACATGAGCAAACCGTTGGCTAATATTCCCTGAAAATGGCGCTCTAATAACCGTTTTCTCTAAAGAAAGTAAGGTTTGTTCAACCGATATATTCAACGCAGCAACTTCGTTAATAGCAATAGTTAGGTCCTTATTAACCCGTTCAAACTCACTCAACGCTGAGTTATTTTTTTCACGCAGCTTTAAAAACCGTGCTTTATGACTGGTGAGATAATCTACATCAGCTTGATGTTGTTTCACTTGTGCCCGTTGACCTGCCAATTGCAACTTCAAATGACGGTCGTCAATTTGTGCTAACAACTGGCCTTTTTTCACTTGGCTACCAACATCTTCAATCCACAACAATTGCCCTGTTTGTTCTGCAGATATTGGCGCATTTTTTCGGCTAATCACATTGGCAGGTAACCAAATACTTGGATTTACCTGTTCTTTTTTGACCGATTCAACACTCACTAAGTGTGCTGGCTTTTCTGGCGTTGCTGCAGCATTGGCTTTTTGGCAAAAATTCAACAGACCAATAGCGAAGATGAAAGTAAAAGTTATTAGCGCAGAACTATACAAATTGTCTTTACTCGATTTGTTTTTTGTAAGTGCTAAGTTCGATGGTACAACATTTGTTAGCATTAAATTATTCATGATTTGTTCCTTAATCTCTTGAGTTGCCATTACGCTTTAACGCGATCGCTTGATAATTGTTGTACTACATTTTTTTCACTGTGATCTAGACCACTACCTAAGAAAAAATCGTGCTTAGATAGTCTTAATAAGCATGGCAGCAAGACTATGGTAAATAACGTGCTAAACGCTAATCCACCCACAATTACCGCTGCTAACCCCCGATATATAACACTACCCGCGCCAGGCATTAGTAGCAGCGGTAACATGCCAAAAAAGCTGGTTGCTGTACTCATAAAAATAGGCCGTAAGCGTAAGGTTAACGCTTGCTCAATAGCGTGTGTCCGTTCAAGACCATCTTGTTGCCCTAAACGCGTTTGATGTACTAATAAAATAGCATTATTAACGACTAAGCCCAGTAAAATGATAAAGCCAATCATGGTCAGTAAGTCAAGTGGTTGAAAGACAGTTAAGTTGAGTAATTGCAGCGCTAAAATACCACCTACAGTCGCTAAAGGAATGGTGATAACAACCAATAAACTATCCTTGATGGATTTGAATAAGGCAGCCATTAACAGAAATAGAATAACTAAAGCAAAAGCAAAGTTCTCCGCCATAACGTTAATTGCTTTATCTAGCTGATCAGCACTGCCTCCGTATTGAATATTGCCGTCATCTGGCATGATATTACGTAATTTAGGCTCTATTTGTGACTTTAATACCGATATAGTTTCTTCCAATGACCAACCTTTAGGTGGATTAACATTTAAACTAACAGTCCGTTGTCCATCAATACGCGTTAATCGACTTGGTCCTACTGTACGTTGGATATCAACTAAGTTTGATAACGGTGTAACGCTGCCATTTCCAGTCACTACAGGAACATCTCCTAAGTTATCGGGATCATCCCAGCCATCAGCACGTAAAATCATATTCAAACGTTTACTACCGTTAAAATACTCACCCACATAGAGCCCATCACCTAAGGTTCTTACCACGCGACCGACATCGCGACGATTCCAACCCTGCTCCAAGATATTTCGATCATTCGGGCTTAAGTTGATTTCTGGCTCTGACATCGAAAGACCCGGATTGGCGTTAACATTAGCCCCCTCAATTGCTTCTTTTATCCAATCAATCCCTTGACGAGCCATTTCTTGCAATGCTTTGGTATCTTTAGACTGCAAATGCACCTGAACTTGTCTACCACCACCAAAACCACCGAATAAATTCCCTTGCCTTGCAAATACTCGCGTATCGGGTAAATCTATCAGTATTTCGTTCTTAACAATTTCAAGTAGTTCATCAACACGGTCTTGATCTTTAACTCTCACGCCTAAACTGCCGCCAAATGAGCCACCAAAGATATAATAGTTCTTCAAAGCAGGCTCTTTAGTGCCGTCCATGTAAGGTTTTAATCGCTCCACCATAGG
Source organism: uncultured Colwellia sp. (assembly GCA_913058405.1). Taxonomy (GTDB): domain Bacteria; phylum Pseudomonadota; class Gammaproteobacteria; order Enterobacterales; family Alteromonadaceae; genus Colwellia. Next base: position 6,467 of record CAJXRC010000070.1, read on the forward strand.
TTGAATGATTTCCTTTTCAATGGTTTTGACATTTGATCCTGGTGGAAATTGCAAATTAGCATCAATCGCGTCACGTTTCACTGGCGGTAAGTAATCAAGTTTTGGTATCGCAATAATAGAGATGACAACCGGCAAAACTAACAGAGTTGTAGCAAGCGACAGACGCTTAATTCGACCATTGGTGCTGTTCATTACAAAACGGGTAATTCTCTGCCACAACTTTTTATTTGGATCATTCACTTCCTGTTGTTTGAGAAAGTATTTTGCTAAAACAGGTAACAAAACTACCGCAACAATAAGTGATACAGAGACAGCAATAGCAATTGTTAACGCTAAATCACCAAAGAGTTGCCCTTCAATATCTTTTAAGAAAAACACCGGTAGAAATATCGCAACGGTCGTCGCAGTCGAAGCAAGTAAAGCGCCCCATACTTGCCCTGCACCTTGTTCAGCGCTGTCATGTTCGTCTAAACCTTTATCTCGCATCCGTAATATATTTTCTAACACTACAATGGCAGCATCAAGCACCATGCCTACGGCAAAAGCTAAACCCGCTAATGAGATAACATTGAGCGAACGACCAGTGATTTCCAAGACGATAAAAGTACTTAACAAACTGACAGGAATAGCGGTGGCAATAATTAACGTAGCGCGAGCTCTGCGAATAAAGAACCATAAAACTGATAACGATAAAACAATACCGACAAATAGATTACTGGTCACCAAATTAATAGCGCGATAAATAAAGACCGAAGCATCAAAAGATTGCACCATGACTAATTTTTTGTCTGCTAATAATTCAGTATTTAATAACGCGACTTCTGTTTTAACGCGATTTAATGTTTCTAATACATTGGCACCGTTCGCTCTGTTAATACGCATCGAAAAGGCAGGGTTACCATTTTGTACCGCTAACCCTTGCCTATCATTACGACGTATTTCTACCGTAGCAATATCGCTTAAACGAATATTTCGCCCACCACGAGATTCAAGCATTAACTGTGATAACTCATCAACACTGTATTTTCCACTATATCGCAAGGTATATTGACGTCTGCCAACATCAACAAAACCACCGGATATGTCATCACTTGCAGAGACTAATGCAATTAACTCCGGAATTTCAATACCATATTCAGCAGCTTTAATGGGGTCATAACGGATCTGTAACTCTTCTCTGTTTTGTTCAGAAAAAGTTTCGACACTAGCAACACCTTCAACCGACTCAAGGCGAGGTCTAATAACATCGTTAGTAAAGTCGATATATTGCCTTATATTTTGGGCACTGCCCGGCAGTGCCTGCAAAAAGAAGAACGTCAGTGCTGGAGTATTCCCTCTTCCACCACCAAGCATTACTCGAGGCGGTCTAGCATCACGTGGCAAGTTGGCCACACGTGTCATTCGACTGATCACTTCAATTAAGGTTTGCTCCATATTCGTGCCAACACCAAACGACAAATTGATGTAAGCACTACCTCTATTGGCAAAAGCATTCATTGATTCTAAACCAGGAATACCCCGTAATACCTGCTCTTGGGGTTCAATGATTTCAGATTCAATTTCTTTAGGTGACGCTGAACGCCAAAACGTTTGTACGGCAATTTGTGGACGTTCAATATCGGGAAAAAGCTGAACAGGAAGTTTAAATAAACTGAGCATACCGACCAGCAGAGTTAGGGCAACAACTACAGCAACGGCTGCTGGGCTAGTTAAGGCGCTCTTGGTGAGTTTCATCGCGATTCCAACGTTGGGTTACATTATTTAACAATCAAGATACAAGCCCTCACCAATAAAGAAAGGCCGCTTGCGGTTAATCGAGATAAAAACACGACCAATGACCAGAGCGAAATGCTTTGAAATTAACTGACATAATTAGACATACTTCAGGGTAGCGTTGAACTAAGTCAATAAAACGTTAACCGATTAGATGACTTGCATATCGATATGAGGAACTTAGAAAGTTGAAATACTGTTGATTAATAACACAATAAGTTATAATCGACACACATTTTAAATACGAACTATCGGCTATCATGAGATTAATATTTTCAATTGGGTTTTACTTACTTTTATGGTCAATTTCGCTGAATGTACAAGCTTTTTCACTTGAAAGTGATAACAGTGAAATCGCCGAAAAATCACCAGAAACAGTCTTTGAAACTTGTTTATTTAACGCCATTAAAACTGCCGATAAAGACGCGACTCTCGCAGAAGTAGAAACACAATGTGAACAAGAGATAGCTCGAAAAATTCTCAAAGATGGCAGTGATCAAGAAATTGAATTAGGTGCCCTGTCCCATAGAATAATTAAAGAAAAAAAAACCGCTGCGGATCCTTATGTGCTTACACCTCATAAAATGAATTACATCTTGCCTTTTTCTTATGTTGATGAAATCAATCGGCAAGCTTATCAAGAGGTTCCATTATGGGCCGATAATTTAAAAGATGCTGAAGCCAAATTTCAAATAAGCCTAAAAATTCCCCTGCTGACTGGGTATTGGTTGAATGAAGGTGACCAATTATTTTTTGGTTTTACCTTAAAGTCATGGTGGCAAATTTACTCAGATGAAATTTCTAAACCATTTAGAGAAACCAATTATCAACCTGAATTCTTCTATATTACGCCGCTAAATTATCATCCTTGGGGAGGAAACTCAGCCTTAATTACCGGTTTCGAGCATCAATCAAATGGCCGTTCACAGTTGCTTTCCAGAAGTTGGAATCGTGTTTATATTAACTACCTGTATGAAAAACGTAACTTCGCGCTATCTTTTCGTCCTTGGTATCGCATACCTGAAGGAGAGAAGTCTTCTCCTTCGTCTGGCCAAGGGGATGACAATCCCGATATTTTAGATTACATGGGTCACTTTGAATTAGGCATGGTATACAAATACAGTAAAGATTTTGAATTATCTTTTAAAGGCCGTGAGAATTTCGCCACACATAATGGTTTTGTTGAAGTCGGTGCTACCTTTCCACTGTGGGGGAAATTAAAAGGCTACGCCCAATTTAGTAGTGGCTATGGTGAGAGTTTGATTGACTACAACGTTAATCAAAAGCGTTTCGGTATTGGCATTGCATTAACAAATATTCTTTAAATTAATCATCTATACCCCCACAACAAGATGACTGTGCCTAGACTAAAACGTATATTTCTTTAGCTGTTTTCTATAACAGCTAATTCATCTCATTCTACGTAGAAAGGAGCAGTAAGTTGTTATCTAACAGCTTACTGCTCCTTTTACTAAGCCCGCTTGAAGTCACTTTGATGCGCAATCCGATAAAGTATTGGCAATACAAATAAAGTAAGCAAAGTAGACGAGATAATTCCGCCAATGACTACAGTAGCTAATGGCCGTTGAACTTCTGCACCTGTTCCTATATTGAGCGCCATAGGAACAAAACCAAGTCCCGCCACTAAAGCCGTCATCAAAACAGGTCTTAATCGGATCATAGCACCGTCAATAATGCCAGAGAGAAGCTCTCTTCGCTCTTTACATAAATCACGAATAAAGGCGAGCATGACTAAACCATTGAGCACGGCCACACCAGAAAGCGCAATGAAACCTACACCTGCTGAAATAGACAAGGGCATACCACGAAACCATAATGCAATAACACCACCGGTAAGCGCTAACGGAATTCCAGTGAATATAATCAAGGCATCTTTTAGGTTGCCAAACGCCAATATTAGCAAGCCTAAAATCAATGCTAAAGTCAATGGAACAACGATGGTCAGACGTTTGCTAGCCGATTCTAATTGCTCAAAAGCACCGCCGTATTCGAGCCAATAACCCGCAGGTATATCGACATTATCTTGGATTTGTTCTTTAGCCTTTTTAACAAACGAGCCTAAATCAGTACCACGTACGTTAGCAGTCACTACAATACGGCGTTTACCATTTTCTCGACTGATTTGATTAGGTGCAGGTGCTAACTCCAATATAGCAATTTCAGACAATGGAACATATTTACCATTAGGTAAAGCTATTGGCAGTTCACTTAATCGATTAACGTTTTGTCTAACCTGTTCTGGCAGTCTTACCACGATATTAAAGCGACGGTCCCCCTCATATATCACCCCTGCTTTTTCACCGCCAAGAGCTGTAGATAAAGCATATTGTAGTTGTGAGACATTAAGGCCGTAGCGTGCTAATTCCATTCGCTTAGGATGTATTGATAACATAGGCAAGCCGGTAACTTGTTCAACTTGAATATCACTCGCGCCATCAAGTTTTTCAATTACTTCTCGAATGGCATTCGCTGATTTGAGCAACTGATTTAGATCATCACCAATGACCTTGATGCCCAAGTCCGCTCTTACACCCGAAATCAGCTCATTAAAGCGCATTTCAATCGGTTGGGTTAATTCAAAGTTGTTACCCGGTTGCCCAGAAACAGCTTCAACAATTTGCGCTGCTAATTCGCCATGACTTAATTTTGGATCAGGCCACTGGCTTCGTGGTATTAACATCACATAGGTATCAGCAATATTAGGCGGCATTGGATCATTAGCAACTTCTGGGGTACCAATTCTAGAGAATACCTTTTCAACCTGAGGGAATTGCTGTATTTTTAATTCCAGTGCTTTTTGCATTTCAATGGATTGACTCAAACTCGTGCCAGGAATGCGGATAGCTTGCAGCAGTAAGTCTTCTTCGTTAAGTTGCGGAATGAATTCAGAGCCAAGTGTCGTTGCTAACCAAATGGAGAAAACAACCAATGCAGCACAGGCGAACAAGATTATCCAACGTAGCTTCATCGCACCAATCAGTAGTGGTTTATAGACATATTTAGCAGCACTGATCACTGGGCTTTCTTTTTCACTAATTTTACCATTCATAAATAAAGCAACAGCAGCAGGCACTAGGGTTAAAGATAAAACAAGCGCTGCTATCAATGCCATTACTACAGTGGCCGCCATTGGATGGAACATCTTCCCTTCAACACCTGTTAAACTAAATAACGGGATATAAACAATGGTAATGATAAAGACGCCAAATAAGCTAGGTCTGATCACTTCATTGGTGGCAGAATAAACGACATGTAGCCGTTCTTTTCGAGAAAGAACACCGCCTTGGCGTTTTTGCGCATCACTTAACCGTCTAATTGAATTTTCAACAATAATTACTGCGCCATCAACAATTAAACCAAAATCAAGTGCGCCAAGGCTCATTAAATTGGCTGAAACTCCTGTTTTCACCATACCAGTGATAGTTGCTAACATAGCTAAAGGGATTACGGCAGCCGTGATCACTGCTGCTCGAATATTTCCAAGTAGTAAAAATAATACAACAATGACCAACAAAGCACCTTCAACTAAGTTTTTTTGCACTGTGTACATGGCTTTATCAACCAGCGTTGTTCGGTCATAAACTGACTCGACGATAACGCCTTCAGGTAATGAAAATTTGATTTGCTCTAGCTTTTTAGCAACCGCTAAGGCCACCACGCGGGAGTTCTCACCCACCAACATCATGGCGCTGCCGAGTACTATTTCTTTGCCCGCGGATGTTGCAGCCCCCGTGCGTAATGATTTGCCTATTGCAACTTGAGCAATATCAGTTATTTTCACTGGCGTATTATCTATGACTTTGACAATCACTTGTTCTATGTCGTTAATATTGGCCAGTTGTCCTGGCGATCTAACGGTAAGTTGCTGGCCGTTTTGCTCAATATAACCTGCCCCTCTATTGCTATTATTATTACGTAAAGCAACATTGATATCGTTAAAAGAGATTGAAAATTCAAGCATTTTTTCAGGCAATGGCGTGATATGGTATTCTTTGTCATAGCCTCCTATGGTATTAATCTCAGTAACACCGGGCACCAATGCGAGTTGAGGTTTAATAATCCAATCTTGAATTTCCCGCAAAGCCATTGCGTCATAGGGTAAACCGTCTGCTTTTACCGCCTGTGGTGATGCCACCACGCTATACATAAAGATTTCCCCCAATCCCGTTGATATCGGTCCCATTTCAGGCTCTAAGCCCGCAGGAATTTTATTTTTAATGCCGTTTAACTTTTCATTAATCAGATTACGGGCAAAATATAAATCGGTATCTTCACTAAAAACTACCGTGACCTGAGATAAACCATAACGTGAGATGGAGCGCGTGTATGACAAATTAGGGATGCCAGTAAGCGCGGTTTCTACAGGAAAAGTAATGCGCTGCTCAGTTTCAAGCGGTGAGTAACCCGGCGCACGGGTATTAATTTGCACTTGTACATTAGTAATATCAGGTACTGCATCTATGGGAAGTTTCTGGTAACTCCAATAACCAAGACCAATGAGTGCAAATATCATGGTCATCATTAACCAACGACGCGCAATGGAGAAACGCAATATAGATTCAATCATGTTTATCTCCTTAGTGAGCGTGCGCTGCGCCAGCTTTACCTAAATCGGCTTTTAACAAATAGCTGTTGATCAGCGCATATTTTTCGCCCGCTTTTAACCCAGAGATAACTTGACTAAATTGTCCATCAGTTTGACCAAGTATTAGTTCACGTGTTTCATACCCACCTTTATTCGTTACAAAAATGATATTTTTTCCTTCAACAGATTGGAAGGCACGATTATCGATAACTAAGTTAATAGCCACTTGGTGAGTTACTACGCTACCCGTTAATAGTTGTCCTGGTGCCCATATCCCCTTACTGTTATCTAATGGCACTCTTGCGGTTATAAAGGGCTGATTTTTATTAGCCATCAAATGCATAATGCTCGATTGTGTTTTAGCAACTGCTGATGAAATAGTGACTTGCTGTCCCGTTTGAATTGCTTGTCGTTGACTTGGGAATACCTTGTATTCAACCCATAACTGCTGATAGTTTTCTATGGTTAATAACGGTTGTTGATTGGCCAACTCGCCGGCGTTAGCATGACGTTCGGTTACCACACCTGAAATAGGCGCGGTAATGTCATAACGTGTTAAACTATCGCTTGATTCTACTTGAGCAATGTTTTCACCTGCCGTAACAAAATCGCCAATGTTCACGGTTAATTTAGTGATCAGACCTGGAAAACGTGCGCGCACTTGACTTATTGCACTTGAGTCAATCACTGTTTGACCGTAGACAGTGATCGTTTTATTTAGTTGGCCTGCACCTGCTGTAGCATTTATTATTCCTGCTTTTTGCGCATTTTCTTTTGAAATTTCAATATGTCCCTCTTCTTCACCATGTTCATCTTGATGTTCGCTTTTATGCTCATCTTTGTGCTCATCAATATGACCATCTGCTGCCGGTGCATTATTGCTAATAGCTATGCTGCCAAATGCCGTTGCTAATAAAAATAAAACACGGGGATTTACTATGTTAGTAATCACTTTTTTGTAACTCATTAGTTTGTGACGAGTTTCTCTTTGAAAAATTGTCATGAAAAATACCTTAAAATGCTTTTTGATTGGGGAACTTGCTTGGTTGTCCATGATTGCTTTGTGGAGCAGACAATGGCTCAGCGATAAGTTGTTCTATTTCAGTACCATAACGTAAAGCCGCTGCTGCAGATTCAATCATGGCGCGACGAGCAAAGAGTAATTCCTGCCTTGCACTTAAATAATCCAAATAACTATAACGGCCACGTTGATAAGCGACCTGAGTCTCACTTAACGCTTCTGCTAAAGTAGGTATAATGCTCTCTTGCAAATTTTTAGCAGTAAAAATAGCCTGTTTTCTGTTCGAATAAGCTCGATACAGTTGATGGTGTAAAGCCAGCATGGTGGCTTCTCTTTGCACAACAACTTCGTCACGGGCTGCTTGTGCTGAGCTAATTGCACCGACATTTCGTTTTGAAGAAAATAACGGCATGCTAAAACCAGCAGTGAGTGCAGTATCATTTACCGCTTGTATTTGTTTAATACCAACCGACCACTTTATATCCGCGCTGGACTCTGTGCGGGCTAATCTTAACTGAGCTTCCCTTAACCGTTCTTGGGTGGCATAAATTAAAATCTCAGGGTTTTGTTTCACCTTTTCAAGCAAGGTTGCAAATTCAAGATCCTTTGAAAATTGATATAAACTGCCCTCAACACGGGTAAATGATGGTATCGCTTCATTCCACATCATGGCGAGCGCTACTTTTGCGTAGTCTAACTGTTGTTGCTCGGACGAGGTGGTAAGCCTAGCATTACCTACCGCAGCAAGTGCTCTTTTTATCTCTGCTTTAGGAGCAACCCCCGCTTTCGAGCGTTTTTCAACTTCGGTTAACGTTTCCTCAGCGAGTAATGTCGCCTCCTTTGCTAAGAGCAAACGCTCTTGTGCTGCAAGAATATCGATATACCGACGATTAACTTCACTCAATAAGTTCAACGCCTCAATTTTACGCAGCGCAGAAATCTGTGAGCTGCGATTGCTAATAACATCAGCCCTCACCTTTCTTTTATCACCTAACTCTAAAATTGAAGAGAGTGAAAGGGTGAATTCTGTACTATCGAATACGCCAATATCACCAGTGCCAGCAAAATTTTCCATTTCAAAACCGACTTCATAAGCAGGACTTAAGCTCTGTGTTTGCAATTGACCTTCAAGAGCGTTTTGACGAAATTTAAAGACCTTAAGTGAAGGGTTATCTTTCAGCGTTCGTTCGATTGCTAAAGACAATGTTAAAGGCTGTTGTTCAGGCATTTCTATTTCATCTTTACTGTGCACCAAAGGACTAAATGCCCAACAAAGTAGAATAAATAATTGAAGGTAAAAAAACCTCGTGGAAGATAACCAAGACATGTTTATTGTCTTTGGAGGCACATTACTAAAATAATGCATCTGTATTTCCTATTTTTTGATAATAATATTGAAGGTGTTTTGTCAACTACCTAGAGAGCTATAAAAACTATATAACGTAGGTTTTAACTGACGGAGTCATAAACTCATTACGAACAGCTTTTGCCTGTTAAGTTACTTTCTACTGCATCTTTTTTAATTGATGCTCTCGCTTCACTAATAATAGCGATACTAGAATGAATGACTATGCCGGCAATCACGCTGCCTATTACCCAATCAGGCCAAGCCTTATCGAATTGACCGACTAAAACGGCTGATATTATTATCCCTATATTGGCCAACATGTCGTTTCGAGAACAAATCCAGCTGGCTTTTAGATTCACATCTCCTTCTCTAAATTGGTATAACAGAGCAAAACAAATCATGTTAACAATTAAGGCTATGAAGCCAATAGAAAACATCAAGTCAGATTGAGGCTCACTGCCAAGCCAGATGCGCCTGGCGACATCAAATAACACAAGTAAACCAAGTGATAATTGCAAATAGCCATTTGCTAAGGCCGCACGGCCTTTATATAACAAACTTTTACCTACGGCATAGAGGCTGAGCGAGTATACGGCAGCATCGGCAAGCATATCTAAAGAGTCCGCGAGCAAACCACTTGAGTTGGCTAACCAACCAGCAATAAATTCGACAACAAACATACTAAAATTAAGGATAAGCACGACCCAGAGCAATTTTCTTTCACTGGAATTCTTTGCTTCTGCAGCACAACAACTCGACATAATAAGCTTCTTTATTCTTGAATAAGGTATTTAATTACGTCATGATAAACCTTACTGTTGGAGTAAGGTCAAGCGTTATGAAAATAAATCAACTATCTAAATTAACCAATGTGCTGAGTAAAACCATCCGATATTATGAGGACGTTGGTTTATTGCCTCAGGCATCGCGCAATAGCAATGGTTATCGGGAATACAGTTCGAGCGATGTTGATAATTTGATTTTTATTCGTCGATGTCGGGAATTACAAATTCCGCTCGAGAAAATAAAAATTTTAATTCAAGTGCAAACAGATACAACATCATCGTGCAATGAAGTTGACCTACTTATTGAGCAGCAATTAGAAAATGTTCGTAAGACGATAAACGAATTATCATTATTAGAGAAAACCCTGCATACGTTAGCAAAATCTTGTTCAAATGATATTGTTGGTGAATGTGAAATTTTGAAGAATTTGAAACAGTAAGTTAGTTAAACAGGCAGTAATAAAATTATTACCTGTTTAACTAATACTTATGACTTTAACCCAAACAGATTATTCAGGTAAACCAAAGGTATCAACCACATAATCGAGATCTTTATCTCCACGACCACTAAGATTAACCAGTACTGATTTTTCTGGAAACTTCTGCGCAAGCTTCATAGCATATGCAACCGCATGGGCACTTTCTAAAGCAGGGATTATTCCTTCTAATCGACTCAATTCAAAAAAGGCATCAATACACTCTTTATCGGTAATACTGTCGTAGGTCACTTTATTCATGTCTTTCAACATACTGTGCTCTGGACCTACACCAGGATAATCAAGACCGCTGGCAATAGAATGTACGGGTGCAGGCTCACCATTTTCATCTTGTAGAATATAACATTTAAAACCATGGATAAGACCAGGTTTACCTAAGGTCATCGTGGCGGCATGCTCTCCTGTTTTAAAAGACTTGCCAGCCGGTTCAATGCCAAACAATTGGGTCTCATCATCGTCTAAAAAGGAAGAAAAAATCCCCATTGCATTACTACCACCGCCAATACAAGCAACAACGCTGTCAGGTAACTCACCTGTCATATCTAAAAATTGCTCCCTCGCTTCAATACCAATAACACGTTGAAAATCACGTACTATCATAGGAAATGGATGTGGCCCCACAACTGAGCCTATGCAATAAATGGTTGAAATAGGGTCTTTAAGGTAGGCTTCAAAAGCACTATCTACTGCTTCTTTTAACGTTTTTAAACCATGAGTTACGGGGATCACCGTTGCCCCTAATACTTTCATGCGCAGTACATTAGGGTACTCTTTTTGAATATCAACTTCGCCCATATGAATTTCACACTCTAAGCCAAAATAAGCTGCTGCGGTAGCCAGTGCAACACCGTGCTGTCCAGCGCCCGTTTCAGCAATTAACTTCTTTTTTCCTAAGTGCTTAGCAAGCAAAGCTTCGCCCATACAATGGTTTAACTTATGAGCACCCGTATGGTTTAAATCTTCTCTTTTCAAATAAATTTGCCCGCCGTACTTTTCTGATAGGCGTTGACAATGATAAACAGGCGTAGGACGTCCTTGATAATATTTTCTGATATCACGAAGTTCTGAAATAAATTTATGTGACTTACTGATAGCAAAGTAAGCATCATTAATCTTTTTCATCTCTTCTTCTAAATTTGGGGGAATGAAGGCGCCGCCATACTCATTAAAAAATCCATCTTGGTTCGGATACTTTTTAAAATAATTCTCTTTCATTTTATTCCTTTATGATTATGGGAAGAGTAAAAATAATAACCAGCGATAAATAATACCGCAAGGATAAATCGGTCAATTATCCCAATCTAAATCAAATAAATGGAAAAGAAATCTTTATACAAAAACCTAAGAGTAAATCCTTTGAAACTTAAGTTTATATTTACCAGAATATTTAGTTGATACCTAGGTTATACCAAGTTGATTAAGTTCTTTCCCACTCAGCGAGAATTAAAAGGCTTAGAG
>CAJXRC010000071.1 GCA_913058405.1 uncultured Colwellia sp.
TCTTCGTCGGCAGCGTCAGATGTGTATAAGAGACAGGATCGATGCTTTATCTAACGCTCCTATCGAAAATAAAGTGAATGAATTTAGCTCTGAACAGATAGAAATATATAAAAGTTTTAAATCTGATAATCTCGATATAGCAGCAGAATTACAGGTGTTATTAGATGAGCTTAGGGCATCACTACTTAAATTAATTTATGCACAAATGACTAAACTATTAGCTTTGTTTTCTATAGTAATTATAGGATCAATAGGGTATTTAGTTTCGAGCTTATACCAACCAATTTTTTCACTTGGAATGATAATATGAAAATAAAAAATGGATTTACTTTAATTGAATTAATGGTTGTAGTTGCAATAATAGGCATATTAGCAGCAGTGGCATTGCCTTCATATCAATCATACACGCTTAAAGCTCATGTTGTTGAACCTATAAGTTATGCTGGAAACTTAAGACAGTCAATTACAGAGTTTTATGTTCAAAATTTAGATTTTCCAAAAGATAATTTTGAAGCAAGATTACCAGCACCAGATAAACTAATTTCTAATAAAATAGCTAAAGTAGAAGTTGTTGATGGAGTTATTCATATCCTTTTGGGAAACAAAGTGCCAAAGCCTTTACGCGGAAAGCACCTAACTTTTAGACCTGCTGTTGTTGATGGTAGTCCCATAAGCCCAATCTCATGGCTATGTGGTTATGCCAAGCCTGTTCCTGGTATGACGGCAATAGGTGATAATAAAACTGATATTGAAAAAATGTATTTGCCAGGTGAATGTGTTTATTAGTTTTATATTTAAAGAATAAGTTGCGTAAAGACCGCTGTGGTGGCAAAGCGGACTAATCATTGTACTGAATGCAATGTAAAATCAGGTCAGGTTTGTGGCATTAGGGATCATGTCTCAATAGTGCGTAGTGGAGACATTAGCGATACGCTAATCCTAGCGTCCGCTGAAAGCTCAAAGCAGTCATTGACTGCTATGGTAGCCAGTAATTAACTATCAACTACTGGCTTTAAATTCTCCAATTAGTTTGGATAGAAAACTCAAACCTAAATAGCAACGATATAAATACCCACGCCTAACATTTACCATAAATATTCTAGATTTTATTGTTGACCTGTCTATTACTTTATAGTTTATAGTTCTTAACCATCAATAGGAAAAAGGTTCATCATTGTGTATAAAATTTCTGAACTTGCAGAGAAAGTAGGCTTATCAAGAACTGCACTACTTTACTATGAAAAGTTAAAGCTTATCACTGGACGTAGGCTTGAAAATGGTTATCGAGTATACAGCGAACTGGATCTACAACGTGTCCGTTTGATTCAACAACTTCACCTAGGCGGCTTGACCTTGAAAGAGTGCAAAGTGTGTCTTGAATCAAAAATTGATAAAGCGCTTGTTAAGCAGCGCTTAAAAGCACTGGATGAAGAGATAGAGCAAAAGCAGCAATCAAGAATTTTACTTGCTGCTTTTGTCGGAGAGGGTGATCTAAAATCATGGCATGAAAGCTTAGATAAGCTCGCTCCAGATGCCCATCTAGATTGGTTAAAAACGCAAGGTTTTAGTGACAAAGAAGCTTTGCACTTGAAATGGTTATCAAAAGACATGAATGATCACGATGTTTATATGCAAGACTTTATGAAAGTTTTTCAAACTTTAGAACGTTGGGGGCCTGGCAGTGAGGATGATACTAAGCATGCGCTATCATTAATTCCAACCGCCCCTAGTAGTATCTTAGAAATTGGCTGTGGCAAAGGGTTGGCAACTAATGTGTTGGCACAATTTAGCCAAGCACAAATTACCGCTATAGATAATGAGCAACCAGCGCTTGATCGACTAGCAAAAAGGTTTGAAGAACAAGAGTTATCAGCTCGATTAGAAATATGTTGTACAAATATGGCTGAATTGCCTTTCTCCAATGAGAGTTTTGATCTTATTTGGTCTGAAGGTAGTGCTTATATCATAGGTATAGAGAAAGCATTAATGCTATGGAAACCTATCCTTAAAAAGCAAGGCTATTTAATGATGAGTGATTTGGTATGGAAAACAAACTCACCAAGTGAGCAGTCTACCGAATTTTGGAACCATGAATACCCCGACATTCAAACTGTTCAAACAAGGATTAAACAAATCGAAAAGGCTGGTTATCAAGTTATTGCTAATTTCCCTCAAAGCAAAGGTGCATGGTTAAATTATTATGGCCCTTTACGCGAACGCTTAAATGAACTTGAGTCTGAAATGGCTAATTCTACAGCATTTAAAGATATGAAAAATGAAGTCAATATGTGTACGGAATTTTCCGATGAGTTTGGTTATCACATGTTCATTTTAGTAAAGATATAGTTACTTTAGACTGACTTTAACTTAATGATTTTGAATTAAGCTATTTTTGGCTGACAAGAAAGGTGTAAAGAAAAAATATGAAAAATTTTATTCTGACAATACTAGTAGTTATGTCAATAAATAGCGTAAATGCTAGCGAGCAAAATCCTGCGACTAGGTTTGGTATCGCCATATCAAATGACAAAGAACAAATTGCATATAGTGTTAATGGTCGTGGCAAAACATCACTTATATTTATTCACGGTTGGAGTTTAGATAGCAGGCTTTGGCAAAATCAAACTTTAGACTTTTCAGAAGAATATCAAGTTATCACTATTGATTTAGCGGGTCATGGAAACTCATCATACAACCGAGAAGATTACACTATGGTTTCTTTTGCTAATGACATTAAAGCTGTTATTGAGAAAGAGGGCATAAGTTCTGTAATATTAATAGGACACTCTATGGGCGGGGGCGTAATCGCTGAAGCGGCAAAGCTAATGCCGAACAAAGTAGTTGGCATTATTGGTGTTGATACTTCACAAAATGTCGAACTGAAACTCACGCAGGAAGAGCTAAACGTAATGACTAAGCCCTTTGAAGATAACTTTCAAGGTTCAATGAGAGCATTTGTAAAAGATGCTTTTCCGAAAAGCGTAGAGGAAGATACGCTTTATTGGATTAGCGAAGATATGGCTTCTGCGCCTAAAGATATAGCGATTAATCAGTTTCGCAATTATTTAGGTCAATACATAAGTGGTGAATCGTATCGTGTGTATAAGGATATCAACGTGCCTGTTGTACTCGTTAACGCTAAGTTATGGCCGACTTCTTCAGAAGAAAATAAAAAACATATTAAAAATTACAGTATTTATTTCATTGAGGAAACTGGTCACTTTCCTATGCTAGAAAAGCCTAGTGAATTTAATAAACTCCTTTTAAAGGCCGTCAAATCTGTAGAGTAGCTATTATCGAATGGCCTGAGTCCATCAAATGACAGCTTTGGTGGCACAGGAGACAGGTACTAAATACTGTTCTGGCGCATCAACTAAGAATCTATACTTTCTGAAATCTCAAGAGCGTCATCTACCTCTATTCATAAATATCTAACTGTGCTTTCAAGCTTTCGATGACCTAACAATATTTGGCATGTTCTAAAATTTTTAGTTTTTTCGTATATCAATGAAGGTTTAGTTCTTCTCATCGTATGAGTTCCGTATGGGGTTGATCTAACCAATCATGGAAACCCAAACATCAACAATTCTTCCATACAGACGTGTTGATAGTTGTTCTGAGGAATGTAGTCATGATTTAAACAAATAATCGTTTGAGCTTAGATGAAAATTTGTAATTAAAGCTTGAACTGAATAACGTGTATTTTCGGTATGTTCAAATTGAACAGGTAATCCTGTTTTTTGTTGAACAATAATCCCTCTAGACTGAATTGTTTTTCCGTGAGCAATATCCCTTATTTTCAGAGTTACTAAATCTCCCCCCTTAATTTACTATCGATAGCAAGGTTAAAAAGGGCAAAGTCCCTTATATTATTTACTAATTTTAGCCTGATTCGGATTGCCCAAATTTGTTGAAGCTTAAGCGGTAATTTTTGCCCAACAATTTTGTTTTTATTCCAAGGCTCAATTGGTTTATAAACGGTTAAAGTAAACATGATAGATCTCCGTTATTAATGGAGAACTAAGTATGGTCTATTGTGAACTTTAAGCTCAAAGCCAACGATGGGCGTGTTGTCTCTGTACGATCACTTTTACCGCTTAGACATTTGTCATGAATAAAAATCATCGTTTCTAATAATCACTGATACGAAAGAGGACGTTACTGATTTAACATGAATAAGTCTATGCTCCGGCAAAGTAAGAGTGTAATGACATTTACAGCCACTAGTGTTATTGAAGCTTTAGAGAAAATAACCTCATACTTTTAATTAAATGTTTTAGGTTATCTTATTTAAACACTTTTTTTGTTCCTTGTTTTCTTAATTGATCAAAGAGATCTATATCCCATGGCCTCATTGCCAATACGAGACTTGTTCCAAACTTATCAGACAATATTTCTTGCTCGTTTTCTTTGTGTAAATCATCAAATGACACTGCTAGTTTATTGATCCTTCGTTGCATTTCAGTATTAGATGATTTTGTTAGCATCCCTGATATAAACAGTCTAATTTCACCGGGAGATGTAAAATCACAATTAAAAAATTCTGACTCAATATTTTGATTAAAGAACTGTTGAATAGGCCCTTTATTTATCCACTTAAAATTTCGACTTATTTTTAATCTGACACGTTCACCCGGTAAGTAATCGATAATACGCATAGCATCTAGCTTAGACAGTAATTGAATCATATTAAGCCTATCTATTTCATAATGACTTAGAATTTGATGCACAGTCCATTTGTTAATTAAAAGGTGAGCGGTTAACAATAACTGTACGTCTGAAACTAATTCAGTTTCATGCTCTATTGGTAATATCTCAGTCGATAGTTCTTTTTCTTTCATTCGTTCTACTAGATCAAATAATTCCAAATCAACAAGAGAGCAAATCTCTTCTAATCGGTGCAAGGTAAAATCATAGTTTGAGAAAATTCTTTTAATAGTTCCTTCACTCAGTTCAAGATGTAATCCAATAACTTTGTAAGTAATGTTTTTTTCTTTAAGTACGACTTTAAGCTCATCAATTAATTTATTGTTCTGATTCATATTACTCCAAAAGTATCACTATACGTCACTTGAAAGGTAGTTACGTGAAACTATGCGTATTTAAGTATCGTCACGCAAGTAAAAATGTAAAAGTAATTTCATTATTTCAAAAGGAATTAACACTCATGACAATGAACAATAGAATTAATGTAGTGAATAAAGATAAATTAAAAGAAGGCGATATTATTTTTATATCGATACCAAACTTTCTATATCGTGCCATCGAAAAAGGGACTAATTCGCATACTTCTCATGTTGGTATTTTACTCAAAGAAAACGACAAATGGATGGTGGCAGAAAGTAAAGTACCTGTGAGTATGCTTACACCATTAGAGGATTTCATAAACCGATCTAATAACTCATGGTTTGCAATAAGACGATTTAATGAAGACTTATCACAAGAACAGATAAAAGAACTGAAAAAAGCTTGTGAGGTTCGTTATGGTGTTCTATATGACTTTAGCTTTAACTTTCATTCTGCAAAATTATTCTGCTCTAAATTTGTTTATGCGGTATTTAAAGAATCTTGCAATATTGATATTGGTGAACTCGAATCTTTTAAAACACTGATAAATAAGAACCCTAAAGCATTAACGGGTTTCTGGAGGCTATGGTTTTTGGGTTTTATACCTTACGAAAAATTAACGGTTACTCCACAAAGCCAAATTACAGATAAAAACCTTAAAGAGGTCATTGCTCATGTTTAAATCAATAGCAAAAGAGATTACTCAAGACTCAAACATTGTATGGCAAAGCTCTAAGTACTTAACTTTTTTGGCAAATGCAAGTAGAGATGAATTACTGCGCTCTCAAGTGCCATTTTATTATGCTGTAGAAGCATTTCCTTTGTTGTTATTGAAATTAGCGAGTCAAATTACTAATGAGAATGCAAGGTACCTAATTGTAGAAAATATATGGGAAGAACATGGGCAAGGAGATAAGAATAAATTCCATACACATACTTTTAATACACACTTAACCGCTTTAGGGTTTAATGGTAAGTACATTAAAAACCCCTTTGTAACAAAATGGATAAACAATTTATTTCAAGTAGATTCACTCAGCGATTTATTTCATGAACTTGCAGCAATAGAATATATGTATGCGGTTATATCCGCATCGATTTCCATTAACCTAGATGAGGTTGATTTATTGTGTGAACAAGAGCATTACCTAAAGCACAGTGAACTAGATTGGTCGCATGGTGAAGATATACTTATTTCAATGAACCAGAGTGGTATTGATTTCAACAAAACGACATTCAAAAATGCTCAACTTAACTTTATTAACCTATTTTCTAAATTGGCTGTTCCCACCCAAAAAGAAATCATGCATGCAAAAAACACATTACTTGTAAATTTTTATCATACGAGAGAGGCACCAAACGTTATCCGCGAAGTAATCAGCTCATTTAATAATAATAGTGACATCGATGTCTTAACCATTTGTTCCGGTGGCGAAAACGTCATTCAATATATTTCTCATGACTGCGTGTCAACCATAACCACTTTTGACATGAACAAAGCACAATTAGATCTTTGTTTATACAAGCTATCACAAACCCATAAAGCTGAGCATATTGATGTAGGTAGGTTTGAATATCTATTTGAGTTAGTAAGGGAGTACTTCATCAATTACAAAAATGAACAGTTGATAGTACAGGACTATGCCATAAGTCGTGATGCACTGGATTACGTTATAGAGCTGGTCTTTGATAATGAAATATTGAATATATTGTTCTCTGATGAAGCAACCAAGTATTCAAAACAATCATTTAGCGAGCACTTTAAATTAGCGTATGCAAAAATGTTGCGTGACATAAGCGATGAAAATATTACGAACAACAATTCCGAAAACGTTATTTTAGGAACAAATATTACTGATAACTGCGCGACTATCTGTCAGAGAAATAAAACACCTATTACTTACCTTAACCAGAGTGCTGAGACTGTTCTTTCACAAGCAGGTAAATTTCACCTTATAGACTTATCAAACATAGGTGATTGGATGCCATACACTGAGTTTCAGCAATTAATAATGCAAGCCTTTGACAAGTTACACAAGAATGGATGTTTAGTTCTAAGAAGACTATTAGGTGATTATTCTCTCATGGGTTTAACTGTTGGCCACATTACCTTACTTTACGATGAAACGGGATTTTATTCCGAAACAGTGATGATCAAGAAATGAATTTCCGCTTATTAAAAGCCTCAGAATATTCATCGTATTCTGAGCAACTCAAACAATTTGAAGCGCAATTCAGCTATCCATTAGGTGAGCAGGAATTTCAAATTAAACATGGAGCTGTTGATGGGAATTACTTCTCATTTTTTCAAAGTTTAGGACAGGAGAATGTGTTTGTTTTAGAGCATAAATGCAAATTATTAGGCGTGGGGTGCGCCATACTACGGAAAGTAGGCACTCAAAGCTTTTGGTATTTATGTGACTTCAAACTCAATAAGAGTGTTCGAGGTAAAAATATACTAGTTTATTTATTGATACGTTATTTAATCCCTTTCTACTGCAAATCAAAAAATTTAGTAGTGATCAATATGTCTCCACCAAATAATAATTGGTTAGTAAAGAAAATCAATTCAATATTGTTCTTTTTGAAGCTAAAAATAAAACCTATATATTTCTATGAATGGACTCTTGATGAATATGAAGAAGTAGTGAGAGAGATACCTGAGCCATTTTCAGATATGGCTCTTTATACAAACTATGGCAATAAAGACATAATGATAGCTCATGAAGTAAGACCAATAATTCATATTGTAAATAATGACCACGCGAGTATTAATTTACCATCACATAATACAGTGAACATTAATAACCCCCTATTTAAAGGAGCGAAAAAACAGCCAATATTCATGCTAGCGAGTAGTAATAAGCTCAAGGGGGCTATTAACCAGCACCAAATTACTCCAAGTTATGTTGGTACCATGATTTGCAGTAAAGCCATTAACGAGGAAAATCTTAGATTTTCTAGCTTAGAGATATAGGGGGGGGGGGGGGTCTTTAATTCCAAACTTCATTTAAGGTTTCGTTCAGGTGGTCGTATTAGCTACTTGATGATGAATGACCGTTATGGTGGCAGCAATGTCATTAACTTAAGATTAATTTTCTAATTTACAACAAGTTAGCTAGTTGTTAACCTAGTTATGAATTAAAAATATAGAGAAATCACCAATGAGCTGTTCAGTATTTAATTCAAATAGTACAAAAGTTGACCAATAAAATTCATTCAACTGAGTTTTTAGAAAATCACCGCAAAAAACCTACCGATTTCACTCGAAATCGCACACTTACTTTTCCTCGCTTAATGAGTTTTCTGTTGAATGCTCTTAATGGTTCAATTCAAGCTGAACTCGTTCGGTTTTTCAATGTTATAGATGATAGCTACTTGTCAACCAAGTCAGTGAGTACCGCTGCTTTTTGTAAAGCCAGAAAGAAACTATCTCATCGGGCATTTATTGAGTTAAACGATGATTTAGTTCAAGCCTTCTATGAAGCTGCAACCATTGATAAATGGCAAGGCCATAGGCTGTTAGCTGTTGATGGCTCAGTCACACAATTACCTATCTCTGATGAACTACTTGAGCATTTTGGTAAAGCTCGCCCACAAGCTGCTATGCCTCATGTTCGCCTTTCACAACTGTATGATGTTAAGAATAATATTACGCTAGATTTACAGGTAGCAAGCCATTCAACAGGAGAGCGTGAAATGGCACTAAAGCATTTAAATAAAACCCAAACAGGCGACTTAGTCGTTTATGACAGAGGTTATCCTGCCGCTTGGTTTTATAAATACCATAGGTTAAAGAATGTAGATTTTTGCATGCGCATTGTTAAAAGTTCTAATGTTGTTAAAGCTTTTTTAGAAAGTGGAAAATATAGTGATATCGTTGATTTTCCTTGTATCGAGAAGTCTCTTCGTCGATGTAGAAAAGATAAAATATCGACCGAATCACTACGTTTACGATTAGTGCGAGTTGACCTACCATCAGGTGAGCCAGAGGTTTTGGTTTCATCATTAACAGATCTACAAGCTTATCCTACGGCTCTTTTCGCTAATTTATATCACCAACGCTGGGGAGTTGAAGAAGATTTTAAAGTATTGAAAAGTCGTCTCAATATTGAGAATTACTCGAGTATATCTGTTGAAGGTATTTTACAAGATTTACACGCTAAGCTATTGACCAAAAACCTTTCAGCTTCTGCGATCCATGATGCAAAACGAAAAATAAAGAAACCTAAAAACACTAGGCTCTACGAATATAAAATCAATTTTACCTTTGCAATAAATCAGCTCAAAGATAATATAGTTCGCTTCACAATGAAGCTAGCTGAATTTGAGCTATATGAATTACTGATAAGTAAAATATCAAAGAGTTTAAGTGTTATCCGACCCAATCGTAAGTTTGTTCGACAAGACCGTAGAAACAAGACAAATAAGTACCCAATGAATTATAAACGTATGTGTTAAATCCTTAAGTTAATGACATTGATGGTGGCAGAGCGGACTATCTATTAAGATAAATTCACGTCTAAAATAACTTTACCAAACTTCAAACCAATTGTTTTTAGTTTATAAAACCATGAAATTATGTGATATTACGGAGATGAATCCCTATTAAGCGATTATCGCTTTATCTATAGCCATTGTATGAATTAAAGGAGTTAATTTGTCTTTTACAATTGAGCAGTTACATCTAGGTCAAAAAGATCATTTCGAAAAAAACTTCTCCAATTCCGATGTGATGTTATTTGCGGAAATTTCAGGAGATAGGAATCCCGTACATATTAATGATATTGCCGCAAAAAATAGTGTCTTTGGTCACCGTGTTGTTCATGGCGCGTTTGTATTAAGTACTGTTTCGGCATTGTTAGGGGAAAAGCTGCCAGGAGAAGGCACGATATATCTGGGGCAAGAAAGTAAATTTATAGCGCCAGTTTTTATCGGTGATACCGTTACTGCAACCTGTGAAGTGGTTGAACTTATGATAGACAAAAACATCGTTAAATTACGTTGCAGTTTAGTTAATCAAAAGGGCAAAGTGGTCGCTGAAGGGCTAGCAACTGTAATGCCGCCTAAAAAATAGAATGTGTAAATACCTGAAATGACAAACGCTACGTTAATGTTAAAGCTATAAGCAGCGTTTATGGTTGGGCCAATGGTTTTGGAATCTATTCCATTAACCACATTCTGGCTTTACGCCCTGGTAAGTAAAACTTGTGCCACTGGCTATTAATGTTTTGAACATCGACACCGCCAACAACATCACGGTAGTTTTTATTCCACCATAAATTGTGCTCTGCGGTATTCACCCAAACATCTTGGCCGTTATCACATTTGTTAATACCCACCACACCAATGTGGTCACGTTTGAATAAAATCACACAATCGTTAAAGCTCATTACTTGCATGCCGTGACCTTGTGCAGCGTTATGAAACTTTACCATGCCAGCAATGTCTGCTCGCTTGTATAAATCCTGCCAACGGTTACCGTCATTACTTTCGTTATGATCTGAGTACATCATCGGCGTACCGCCATCACGGCCCATAATGTAGGCATTAGCTAACAGCTCATCGGTAGCATCCAGTATTTGATATCTAAATCCTTCATTGGTTGGAATATCATGAGTTATTGAAAAGGTTACCGCTTTATTGGGTGTTAATGCTTGTCCATAGGCAGCAGGGTCAACAAGTTGGTTCATTGAACCGCCAAAACCAAGGGCACCGCGTAGTGAAGCAAATAATGGGAAGTCGTAAGCGCTATGGCCAGTGTCATTTAAATACGGCGCTAAGAAGCTATCGTAGCTATTGTCGCCAGCGCCACCTGAGGTAATTATTTCACCAAAAACATGTACGCCATTTTTGATGTCGTTATTAAATACGGCATTAATGTGATAGTTGCTCATGTGTTTTGCGGCATCAACACGAAAGCCAGTTACGCCGATATTTTTTAATGCTTTTAAGTAAGCTTGTTGCTGCGAAACAACCCAGTTATTTGGGTCTAAATCAGGGAGTCCAACATCGCCATTACCACCACAAAGTCGCCAATATTGTACATGACCGGGGTTGCCCCAATCAGTAATACATCCTGCTGGGTGAAAATCATTTGCACCATAGCTACCCTGTTGTAAATCGCCGAATAGCTTAATTGAATTGTAGTAAGTGCTATCAGCCGCATAGGTAGCGAGTACCGTTGCACCTGGGTAGTTTAAATCTGAGCGTTGAGATGATTCGTTCGCCATATGGTTGAATACGATGTCGGCGTAGGTTTCAATGCCTTTGGCTTTTAGGGCATTAACCATATCTTTAAAGTCGTTGGTATCGCCTAAAGGGCTATGAATAACTCTAAAGTCTTGTGGCTGATAACGAGCCCACCATTGATCGCCTGAGGATTTATATGCTGGTGAAACAAGGACTTTTTTGTAGCCTAAGTCAGCAATCTCTTGTGCTTTGCTAGCAACGTCATCGTAGGTCCAGTTAAAAGCATGCAGTATGGTATCAGCGTATGATCCTTGACTGAATAATAGAGTGCTGGCGATGATTGATGCTTGGGTAAATTTCTTCAATAGGGGTGTAGTTTTCATGAATTCCTCGTTTATATTATTTTTATTGTTGTAAACTTTCTGGGCTGCTGAGCGAGCAACTAATTGAGCGTAAATTAAGCGAAGATAGTTATCAATCCCCCTACATACGTATTCATAAAGGTATTTGAACAGCTCCACGAAATGAAGATACCAGCACTTTCACTCAACTATTTTGCTTAATTATTCGACTTATCTATGTCGGATTTAGCATAAGTTTGAGAGTCACTCTATACTTCGTCTAAGACTTTCCCTGTTGCAAGGCATAGCTAAAATATGGATAAAGCAAACGACATTGATCTTGATAATCAAAGCAATACAGATGAGTTATTTGGTCACCCTAAAGGTTTATATATTTGTTTTGCGACTGAACTTTGGGAGCGGTTTTCATTTTATGGCATGAAGTATTTGCTGCTTTTATATTTAACAAAATACCATTTATTCTCTGATGGAGAAGGCTTGGAGGTATTAGGCTCCTATGCGGGTTTAGTTTATACCTTGCCTGTTATTGGCGGCATGTTAGCTGATCGCTACCTTGGCATGAAAAAGTCGGTAATATTCGGTGGTACCTTACTCTGTTTGGGGCATTTACTGATGGCAGTAGAAGGCCATCAAGCAGTGCAATATGTGGCGGGTACTATTTTAACGTCAGATTTAACCTTAAATAACGGTACTGTACTGAGTGCGGGTACACAATTAACTGAAACGATTAAAATTCAAGATTTAGCAGCGCTGAATGTTTTTTACTTGGCACTATCGCTGATTGTTGTTGGCGTTGGTTTTTTAAAACCCAATATTTCTACCATAGTCGGCCAGCTCTATAGTAAAGACGATCCTCGTCGAGACTCTGGGTTTACCATTTTTTATATGGGTATTAACCTTGGCTCTTTTGCCGCTACTATTATTTGTGTCTATTTAGGTGAAACCTATGGTTGGCGTTACGGTTTTGGTGCTGCTGGTATAGGCATGTTGTTTGGTTTACTGACGTTTACTAAGGGCCTTAAATATTTACGTGGTTTGGCAGAGCCACCCAATGTTGAAGTATTGAGTGAGAAAATTTGGGGTTTGATCAGTAGAGAGCATTTAATCTATTTAACGGCTATTTTAAGTTTGTCGGTATTTTGGCTCGTTATTCAACATGAGCCCGTAGTCTTTGCTGCTCAACAAATTTTATTGATTGTGTCGGGTGTAGGGCTAATTGCTTACGCAGCATTAAAAGGCAGCAGGGAAGAGTTCCAGCAAATGCTGGTGTTGATGGTGTTAATTGGTTCTACCATCGTATTTTGGGCCTTGTTTGAGCAAGCTGCGGGGTCGATGACGCTATTTGCCGACAGAGTTGTTGAGAGAAATATTGCTGGCATAGAGATAACTGCGGGGCAATTTGGCGCTCTTAATGCAGGTTTTATTATTATGTTGGCCTTACCTTTTGCTGCGCTGTGGGTATGGTTAGAGAAGTATCGGTTAAATCCTAATATTCCGATAAAATTTGCTTTGGGTATTATTCAAGCAGGTTTAGGTTTTGGTGTGTTGGTGTTCGGGGCACAATTTCCCGATGAGGCCGGTAAAATCAGTTTATGGTGGTTAGTGTTAGCGTATCTTATTCATACGACGGGTGAGTTGTGTCTTTCGCCAGTAGGCCTTTCGGCAGTGACTAAGCTTGCGATACATCGCGTGGTAGGTTTATCAATGGGGGTATGGTTTTTGGCTACGGCACTGTCTGAAACGCTAGCCATGCGTTTAGGTAAATTAGCAGCTATTGATACCCATAGTGGGGAGCTTAGCAGTGTTAGTGATAATCTTATTATTTATACCCAGCTGTTTGAGTTTTTAATGTGGATTGGTATTGGTACAGGCGTATTACTTCTACTGATATCTCCGCTATTAAAACGGGGTATGCATGGTGTTCGCTAAGCTGCTTTTAGCGACAGGACTATAAGGTAGTAATGAATTAATGGTGCTTATCGATGTGGTGATCGGAGTGTTTAAAGTAGTGATAATAAGCATGAACCGAAAACCCTATGATAAGTGCTATTACACATAATCCAACGACCAAAGAAAGTGTTGTCATAATTACCTCTGCTTTACTCATTTGTCTCTACAGATAAGTATAGCAAAGCTGGAAATAGTTATTGGAATAAAGGGTATAACAAAGCAGAAAATAGTTGATGAAATAACGGGTATTTAACAGCTGGAAATAGTTACTGAAATGACGAGAAAATTTATTGTTAGTTGAATACTATGTGAGCATTGTCAGCCCTGCAGTAAGATTAACCTCACATCTTAGCACAGGGCAGAGAATGACCATTGAAACATTTACTATTAACTTACGTAATACTTTACGTGACACTTAACGTAAAACTGAAGGTAATTTTAAAGCTATTATCTTGCTTGGAACTCTAATACTGTGGCGTTAATACAAAATCTTGGTTGTCCATTTGGACCGTCTGGAAATACGTGACCCAAATGAATGCCTGAGGTTTTAGAGCGAATTTCTGTGCGTATCATACCGTAACGGTTATCAGGTTTTTCAATAACTGAACCATCAACTGCTTTAGTAAAAGATAACCAACCAGAAGCCGAGTTAAAACGGTCATCAGTATCAAATAATGGTGCGCCGCTTAGTTTATCTACAAAAACGCCATCGGGTGTATTTTTGAAAATTTCATATTCTTTACAAAAACGCCCATCAGTTCCTTCATCAAACGCCACATTAAAGGCTTCACTGTTTCCTAATTTAAAAGCACCTAATGTTTTATAAAAATAGTCAGGGCTCATGTAACCTTGTTTACCAAATACTTCTTCACCATCTTGGATAAATAAAATAGTCGGGGTTGCCCAAGTTTCAGTCTCTATAGTTAACCCTTCAAGTTGGCTCGCTAGACGATAATTTATCTCAATGCTACCTTTGTAATCATTAGCAACATTCTTTTTGAATTTTTCGCAATAAGGGCAGTAATTTTCTGATTCAATAACGACAATATGTTTGCCTGTTAACAAGGGCGTATTATCAAATTTTTGATTGGCTAGTCCCGTTTTACTTGCATTAGGATTAAACTTAACGCCAGTCGAATGATCTGGACAGTAACCATTTGGATTTTTCGCTAGATAATCTTGATGGTACTGCTCAGCTTCAAAAAATTCGTCAAGTGAGTTTATTTTTGTTTCTATTTTTCCATAACCATCGTCATTTAATAGTTTTTGATACTGCGCAGTAACTTTTAATGCAATATTATCTTGTTGTTCGCTATTCGTTAATATAGTTGAACGATATTGTGTACCAATATCATTACCTTGGCGATTAAGCTGAGTTGGATCATGTCCTTCATAGTAATTTTGCAAGATAGTTTCTAAGCTGACTAACGAGCTATTGAACGTGACTTTTACAACTTCTGCATGGTTATTTACATTGTATTTATTCTTTCTTTTGGTGATTTCACGATAACTAGCTCTGACATTTTTACCATCGGCATAACCTGAAACAGCATCAATAACACCTGGAATAGCTTGATACCTTTTTTCAGCTCCCCAGAAACAACCAGCGCCAAGCACTATGCTGTCTAAATGCGTTGTCGCAGGCATTTCTTTTGTTGAGTTTGATGATTCTGGCATCATTGCTTTTATATCACTCTGCGCCTTCGTCGAATTTGTCGCTGAATACTCTGTGGATTTTGGTGCCACAGCATAAAGGGTAAGTACTGAGATTAGTGCGATGGCTATGATGAACAATATATTTTTCATAATTTTATCCTGATTCAACCTGTGAAGAGCGATTGATTTGTTAAACTTAACCTAAAGTATAAATGACTGATATCGCTATAAAGTCACTGAAATATCACAATTTCATCACAATGGTGAGATAACTACTCAAAGTGTATGAAAGTGTAAACCTATGCGGGTAATAAAAGCGCTAAAATAAGTGTACTAGGTTACAATAGGCCGCTAATAATGAACTTTATGTAATCAAAGCTCATTACGTCTGAATATCAATACGTAACAATAATAATAAAAGATTTGAATTCAATAAATGATTAAACAATTACCCTCTATACCGCGTGTGTTCTTTGTATCACTGAAATTATTTGCTGTGATTGCATTTTTGTCTACGTGTTCTTTGGCTCAGGCAAAGTCTGCTAAACCAGCAAAGTCAGGTAAGTGGCATGAAGCAGATTTTGTTGATGCGTATTGTCAGGGGGAAATTGAGTACGTCTTGGCGGATAGAACGCGGGTTGATTGTTTAACGGCTACTCACGCGATTGAGTATGATTGGGGAAAAAAATGGGCTGAGTCTTTAGGACAGGCGTTATTTTATTCCGCTATGACAGGCAAAAAAGCAGGCATTGTTTTAATTGTTAACCCAAGAACCAAAGAGAGGTATTTAAAGCGTTTAAATAAGGCTATTTCGGATAATAATCTTGATGTTGATGTTTGGACTATTACCAACCAAAAAACTTAGTAATACTCACGTTTTCTCTATGTATCACACTGCTTACTAAAGTGTGATAACCAAACTACCGGGGAAAATATCATGTCCAATTCTGCCTTGATCAGTTGATGGTCATGTTTACTTGAAAACCACAAAACGATATTTTCGTGCTCTCCCACTTCAATCACTTTAATGGCTGTTAATTCCCCCCACTTTTCATGAATAATGACTTCTTGTTCGGCGACTTCAAATTGATACCGTTCTACTTTTTTACTGGCTTGGCGAGATAAATTAAAACGGGTATTTCCCTGCAGTAAATTCAACCGAATTTGTGCTCCTAAGGTATCTAAATCATATAATGCATGGTTTTCTTTGTTATTCTCTTCTTCATTTTTCTGTTGATATTGAGACACTTTAGTATCGAGGATTACCCTTGATGATAGCCCGTTATCAGATATTTCTGCGACCATTTCTCTTGATTTAATACCGGTTAGTTTTTGTGAAAAACGGGGTGTTAAAAAATGCTGATACTGAGGAGAATAGTGCATAGCACTCTGTTGTTGATAGGTTGAATCAAGCCACAAAAAAGTCACTTCACCATATGACGCTACGGTTGCTTTAGTCGCTGTAGGCTTGCTGTTATCCCACTTTATTTGTCGGTGTAAATAACCCACTTTTTTCCCAAGAAAATAAACATCGTATTCAAAGTTTTTATCACACTGATGAAAGTCACTTATTGTTTTTGCTGTTAACGAGCCCATAACATTGGCGTGTAATTGGCTCGTAAAATCAACCAAGCAGTAAGCCAATAGACATAATGGCGTTAGGGCTTTTAAGATTTTATTAGTTAGTTTAGTCATATTCGGTTTAACCATGTTTGATTGGGCTTTGCTCGGTGTAGCGTGCACTTATTCTTACCCTCTAAAATTTACAATTAAATAGTTGTCTTTAATGCTCACTTTGATGGAAGCATTTTTTCTATGGTCTAGAATCTTATAGTAAGGAAAGTTTCGTTTTCGTTAAGCGTATTGCAAAGCATCATACAGTCCGTTTAATGAATGGAGAGTATTTTATTTAACACTACCGTATTTAGGGTGATTAGGGAAAAGTTATGAGTGAGAATAATAAGAAAAAAGCATCGGATTTATTCGTTCAAGCGCTGGAAGCTGAAGGAGTCGATCACATTTTTGCGGTACCCGGTGAAGAGAACCTAGATATGGTTGAATCTTTACGTAATTCTTCTATTAAGCTGGTATTAACTCGCCATGAACAAGGGGCAGGTTTTATGGCTGCTACCTATGGTCGCCTTACCGGTAAAACGGGGGTTTGTATGGCAACGCTGGGACCAGGCGCAACCAATTTGTCTACCCCTGCAGCTTATGCTCATTTGGGCGGCATGCCGTTACTGATGATTACTGGGCAAAAGCCAATTAAGAAGTCGAAGCAAGGTCAGTTCCAAATTATTGATGTAGTTGGCTTATTTGAACCTATTTGTAAAATGTCAAAACAAATTGTGCATGGAGATACTATTCCCTCATTAGTACGTGAAGCTTTTCGTCTTTCAGAAGAAGAGCGACCGGGAGCTGTGTTGTTAGAATTACCTGAAGATATTGCTGCAGAAGATTGCACTGAGCATGTGATGACACCACACAAACGCTATTATGCAAGCCCAAGTAATGTGCCGATAGAAGAGGCTGTTGCGTTAATCAAGGCTGCTAAAATGCCGCTAATATTAATTGGTGCAGGTGCGAATCGTCAAAATGTTCGCGCAGCTATGTGTGATTTTGTTCATTCAACGCGTATTCCATTTTTTGTTACTCAAATGGGTAAAGGGCTGTCTCTTATACACATCTGACGCTGCCGACGAAGAG
>CAJXRC010000072.1 GCA_913058405.1 uncultured Colwellia sp.
TAATCGCGGCGAGTAGTGTGTAGCCTAGTCACTCTAAGCAAATACTACTCAACAAAGAGTAAAACGCTTTTAGCCGAATTCTTCGGACAGCGTTTTTTGGTCATTTTTACGGCGTTATCGCCTTTTTATGTGGAATAACCACATGACAAAAGCTCTACCTTGTATAAATACCCAAAAAATCGCTGCAAAAACAATCTCGAAAGATTAACAGGCCCTAAGATTAATATTAAAAATTTTCTGCTACTTCAAAGGTCAATAGCTCTTTAGTTATCGGATGTGTAAAGCTCAAGCGTTGAGCATGTAAATGAAGTCTATCAGCACTATTGCCATATAAGCTATCGCCAATAATGGGGAGGTTAAGTCCATCAGGATGAGCGCAATGCATGCGCAGTTGATGTGTTCTGCCTGTAATAGGGTATAAAAATAACTTACTAGTGTTATCTACTTCTTCAATAAGCTGCCAATGTGTTTCAGCATACTTACCATGCTCATGGCATACCATTTGTTTAGGTCTATCATCAAAGTCACCACGAAGAGGTAAACATATCTCACCAGACGTTTTTTCTAATTTCCCCTCAATAGTTGCCACATAACGCTTGTTCACTTCTTTATTCATAAACTGTTGTTGCAAATGTTTATGGGCACGTTCATTAAGTGCCAGCATTAATAATCCAGAAGTGGCCATATCTAATCGATGAACAATCAAACCACCGCTTGCTTGAGGGAACTGTGCCTTAATACGTGTATACACTGAGTCTTTAATCGACTTTCCA
Organism: uncultured Colwellia sp.; assembly: GCA_913058405.1. Classification (GTDB taxonomy): domain Bacteria; phylum Pseudomonadota; class Gammaproteobacteria; order Enterobacterales; family Alteromonadaceae; genus Colwellia. The sequence continues at coordinate 774 of CAJXRC010000072.1, forward strand.
GGTACAGATAATAAACCTGCGGGCTTATTTACCACCACAACATGTTCGTCTTGAAAAATAATCTCTAGGTCTATACCTTCGGCTGGATTAATCAATAGAGGGTTTTTATCTACTTCCATACCTTCAAGCATGTGACCTAAAATAGGGAGGCACTTACCTTGGCAGGCAGGGTAGAAGTGTTTGTGCTTTCTTATTTCAGATGTAGGTTGTTTTCCCCACCAAAATTCAGCCATACAAAGCGGTGTTAACTTATTTTCAAAGGCATATTGTAACAACTTTGGAGCTGCGCAATCACCCGATCCTGCAGGTGGTCTTTGCAATAAGGTATCGGCAAAAATTTTAATTAAGTCTTTTCTGTCACCTTTACTATTTAGCATTTTGTATTGCTTGAAAAAATGCTTTTGCAGTGTTGAGGAGAGCTTTTTCCTGAGCTTTTTTAACGACTCGATTTCATCAGTAAGTTGCTGTAAATCATTTGAGGTTGAGCTAATCTTTGTTTGATGATTTAGTTTTAGTGCTTGCAGTGCTTTTTTGTCCGTTACGCTGGCGCGAGATAGGGCAATACTAATGTCTCTGTGTTCATCTTCAGCTAAAGCCGCTGTAATTAGCCAAGTACGTTGGTCTTTACGTGCTTTTTTATTATCCCGCATTTGCTGCTGCAGAGATTGTATTTCTTCATCAGAGTTAGCGACTTCTGTTTCCAATAAAACCGTTAACCGATCTATCTCAGGGTTAGCTGTGAGTAAGTTGATTTTTTTGTTAATACCATTGATTTCAACTTGTTGTTCTTTCTCAAATTCATTCTGGTTATATGCTTGATGTATCGTAGGAACAAAGTTGATTGAAGCGTCGTTGTCGATATTACTCTTATCAGTGTTGTTCTCATTCGCATTGCCAGAAAGTGCTGCTAAGTAGCCAAGCGTGCCTCGTGTATCTTTAACTATTAATACCCCATACATTCTCCCTTGTTGCTCAGTATCAACAGGATGGAACTTTTCCAATTTTTGTTGTAACTCTTCACTTGCCGCTAGTGCTAACGGATGTGCTTGATAACAAAATGGGTAGGTAAATTTATTGGGTAGTGAGTGGTGTGAAATATCACTCGCGAAAGCAGAAAAGTAGGCTGATATAGAGGTATTAGACATAGATGTTATTAGGACAGTAAAGTAACTTTAAAAGTAAATCTTGGTTTTAACCATGATTCATTATTGACATTTATACGTATTCTAATCGTTATTAATATAATACGCACTTTTAAAATAATCCTATTCTACTCGGTAATCATCAATAAAGGTTTCACCTTTGTTTTTTAAACATTCAGGAAACCCGTATAAAAAAAGCAGCCTTACAGCTGCTTTTTACTATGTTTTACTTACTACATATTATTGGTGTAGTTAATTTTATCTAGCTATCTAATTTACTAACTACGTTTACTACGAGTATTTGCTACTACACCAAACATTGCTAAACCTAATAAGAGAATTGTTGAAGGCTCAGGAATAGGGCTAGCTGTTATTCTCATACTTACATCAAAAGTATTTACTAGGCCTTCAACTGTTGTAAACCCTCGACAACCAGTAGTAGGAGCCATAAAGACAGCGGAACAAGCATCATCCGAAAGAGGACCTAAACCAGAGACTAAAAGTTCTACGTTATAGCTATAGTCGTCCAATATAAACATCTGGCTAAAAGGACCTCCAGGATCAATAACAAAAATATCATTACAAGGCACGGGAGAGGCTACTTCACAAGAGTCATCATTACTCGTTTCTAAGAAGTTAATCTGAAACATAAGATCTAAATCGGGTAGTGGTCCTCCTGGGGGGGTATTGGGGGTAAGTGTTAGTCTACTTTCTAACACTGCATTCATTAGCGTACTACCAGTAATTGGAAAATTTTGATGTGTCAGAGTTGAGGTTCCAGCTGCGGCTCCATTAGTATCTACAATTCCGCTAGAGTTACCATTGCCATTGCTACCAGCTACTTCAAGAAAACTCTGACCTTGACCAGTCGAAGTTCCCCAAGAAAGTTTAGTAGGTGCGCCCCAAACTACGTTGTTATTATCTGGAGTAACATCAGGAGCTCCTGGTGCAAATCCAGTGAAGGCGGTATCAACATTATAACCCCAGTCTGTAATTAGGGCAGCATTACTCGTAAAAGCAAAGCCTAGTGTTGAAAGTGTTAATACTGTTATAATTTTTTTAAGTGCTTTCATTTTTTGCTCCTTGTCAGTAAAATTTTAAAGTACACCTTAAAAGTACACCTTAAAGTAAGTAATAAGTGATCAATACAACTTAGGCCGTTAAGTTGGTCACGAATTGATACATTCCATGTAAGTTTACATTGATAAGAACTGCATAGAGCGGGCCATAGTAGCTATGTGGTTAAAATGTAACCCGTTTGTATTTTGAATAATTAGAGTAAATATTCAGACTGTAAAAATTGCTGACAGTACTTTTGTACAATTTTATTGTTCGACTGTCAGCAGTTTATAATAACTAGCTACCGCTGATGATTGTTTTGGTACTAATGCCACTTGAAATTAATGCCGCATTGCTGGGTAACTCTTCGTTACCGCTAAGCAAGTAAATGACCTGTTGGCCTTTTTGGGCAAGCTCTAACGCATGTTGGTAATTGAGCATAATCGTTGAATTGACACTTTGAGGATATTTTTCTGCATCGCGACGAACATATTCAATCAACTCAATATTGACCTCATCATCATAAAAAACAGCGTCAGCAAACTGTAAAGCGCGATGGGCTTTCAGTGTTAAATTATCAGGATTACCTTCAAGTGTTTGAATAAAAATAATTTCACCTTCAGGAGGAGAAATTTTTTCTTTCAAACTCATAATCAATAATTGCTCAGCCTCTTGATGTTTGCCATCAAGCAATGCTTGGCCTATTGAACCGCGCAAGGTGTTTTCCCAAAAAGTTCGACGATTACGTATCCCTTTGATACGTGCTTTTACATGGTCACGAAATTTTAATGAAAAATCAGCCAAGCGCCCGTAACCTTGCGGCAATATTTTCTCTATCTGTTCTCGTAACATACGAATGAGAATAGGCGCACTGCCTGAGCTTGAAAGCGCAATAATCATAGGCGAACGATCAATAATTGCTGGCGTGATATAAGTACAAAGGGCAGGTTGATCAACCACATTAGCAAGAATGTTAAATTCTACGGCTTCATGATAAACCTGCTCGTTAACGTCGGTATTATCGGTGGCGGCAATAACTAGGGTAATCTTAGTTAACAAACCTGCTTTATAGTTATGTTTTAACCAATTCAATTGATTTTCTTTAATTAAGCGCTCAACACCTTCCGTAACGCATTCTGCCATTATGGTAATGTTTGTTGTGGTCTTTAACAGTAATTCAATTTTACGAGCGGCAACATCACCACCACCAATTACCATGGCATTAATTTTACTACCATCAAGAAAAACGGGAAAATACTTCATCTACATGTCAACTCTTTTACTAACCAATCTTATAGAGTCAGATTAACATAGCAGAAAAGATAAAACCTTAATCTGTGTTATGCGTACTCTGAAATTATCACTTAATTTAGCGTAGAGTTTTATACTTAACTCGCTGTAACACTTAACTTTGACTCACTTACGGCTAAGCCGTTCGCATCACCATATATAAACCAACCAGGTATAAACTCAATATTGGCAAAATTAACGACGACATTAGTATCGCCAACGCCTAATTTTTCCGTTTTTATCGGGTTACAGCCAAGCGCTTTTACCGCAATGTCTAACGTTCCGATAGTACCTGCATCTCGAATACAGCCATTAATAACCACGGCTTGCCAATTATTTTTAACCGCATTCTCAGCGATCATATCGCCTAATAATGCTCGGTTCATACTGCCTTTACCATCAACAACCAGTACTTTACCTGTTCCTTCAGTTGCTAATAATTCTTTTACTTTTGAATTATCTTCAAAACATGAAACGGTGACTATCTCGCCGGAAAAAAGAGTGTTTTTTCCGTAATCAATAAAAGCTTCATTCGCAAGGCTAAGTTGCTCAGGATGTTGATCAAATAGGTCAGGGAGAAGATCCAGCATATTATTTTCCTTTTTGTTGTTATCGCGACTTTATAAAATTACTACGCAGTGAGCGTAATCAATACTACAGGCTCAGGTGTTTTATATTTCAACAGCCTGTTTTACCCACAATAAAATAGCAAAGTTAATGAAAGTGGTATTATTTATGCCTACTCTAGCAGTAATGAATGATAAACTAGCATCAAGCTTATTTATTGCTACTATTTGCCAATTACATCGGCTCTTTGCACTCACGACAGAGGCATAGACAACGAATGGTAGCAGACACAAAATACCAGTAGAGAAAATCAAATGCCTTGGATACAACTTAGATTAAGTGCCAACGAAGATAATGCCGAAAAATATAGTGACTGGCTTTCAGCCTGTGGTTCTCAAGCCGTTACTTTTATTGATGCACAAGACACCCCAATATATGAGCCATTACCCGGTGATGAAGTTATCTACTGGTCTAATACGGTTGTCATGGGCTTATTTGAAGCTAGCCATGATATGGACAAGGTGATCAGTTATTTGCAAAGTATTCACCCAGATAAAGAGCAAATGCGCTACAAGCTAGAGCAACTAGAAGACAAAGATTGGGAACGTGAATGGATGGATAACTTCCACCCAATGAAATTTGGTGAGCGCTTATGGGTTTGTCCTAGCTGGCGCGATGTGCCAGATCCTGAAGCAGTTAATGTAATGTTAGACCCAGGTCTTGCTTTTGGTACCGGCACTCATCCAACCACAGCATTATGTTTAACCTGGTTAGACAGTTTAGATTTAAAAGATAAAACCGTTGTTGATTTTGGTTGTGGCTCAGGAATTCTATCTTTAGCAGCGCTGAAATTAGGTGCTAAGAAAGTTATCGGTATTGATATTGACCCACAAGCACTACAAGCAAGTCTTGCCAATGCCGAGCGTAATAATGTTTCCGATAGACTTGAATTATACTTGCCTGAAGATCAGCCAGAATTTAAAGCTGACGTAGTAGTAGCAAATATTTTAGCTGGGCCATTACGTGAGTTAGCACCAGTTATTATTGAATATGTTGGTGACAAGGGCTTGTTAGCTTTATCTGGCGTACTAGAAGAGCAGGCTGAAACCTTGCAAGTAATTTACGGCCAGTGGTGTGATATGGAACCAGTGAGCGTGCAAGAAGAATGGGTTCGATTAAACGGGCAACGCAAATAACACTATATAGTTAAATATAACTATATAGTGTTGGCCTAAACGGACAATAAAAGTAGTTATACCATTTGCATTAATTTAGTGATCAACATTCAATGAGGATAAATTTTCAAGTTCAAGGCGCGTGATTGAGCAATAGCTGGCTATTGGGATTGAGCGCAACGCAGAAATTGTAGATTTAGACCATTTGAAGATGGGCAATTAATTAGTGTAATTGGTATTATATATAACCATCGACTGTCATGCCTATCATGACTCTCTAAGCGTTATGCCCAAGCGTCATCCTCGAAGTGTCATACCCAAGTGTCATCCCCGAAGTTTCTAATCGGGGATCCAATTCTTTGTCCAAATGAATTCAACTTAGTTAGTTTAAGTGTTATATATTTCGTCTTAACAGACAACCGGATGACGATTAACTTATTTGAAATGGTAAATCAAAGATGATTATTTCTCGTAGTTCCAAGAGTTATCCAGTTTCTTTGGTTGACTTGTCTCAGGTACTTCAAACATAGTAACTCTATTACGACCTGCATTTTTTGACGCATAAGCCGCCATATCAGCATCCGCTAATAGTTTATCTAGATTAAAACCAGAGCGTTTTAAATCTGTTACGCCAAAGCTAGCAGTGATTGAAAATTCACAACCAGACTCTTCGGTAATTATCTCTTCAATTGCAGCACGGCAGGCCTCGGCGCGCAGCATTGCCACATCAATAGTACAACTGGTTAATACTAAACAAAATTCTTCACCACCTAAGCGGGCAAAAATATCATTTTTACGTCCAATGTTTTGACAAACTTTAATGGTTTCTTTTAATGCCCAATCACCGCATGCATGACCAAAAGAATCGTTAACTTTTTTGAAGTGATCTAAATCGAACATGATCACAGATAAGTCTTGTTGAGCATTCTTACAATATTTTAAAGCACTATTAGTCACATGAGTAAAATGGCCGCGATTATAAATCCCGGTTAATGGATCATACTCTGCTAGTTCTTTCACACGTTTATGTGAACGGCAAAAACGCATGCCAATAAAGGTAAAGGCTAAAATAACTAGCCCTAATAATAGGATGATTAGCTTTCTGTTCGCTGCTTGAGTTTTAGCTAATGCTTGTTCAGCAGCTAACGCATTGTTTTGTTCATTAAGCAGTTTAATTTGGCTTTCTTGCGCAAAAGAATTATGTTCAGCTAATTGAAAAGCAAGATGTTTGGCTTGTGCTTCATTAACATAGGTTTTATCTAATTCTGCATAGGTTTCATAATACTGAAGCGCAACTTCTTGGTGATTACTTCGTTTTTTAGCTACTTTATAGAGTAGTTTATAAGCTTTAATAACCGCTTGTGTAGTTTTAATATTTTGTCCAATCGTGACTGATTCTAAAGCTAGTTGTTCAGTTTTATCTAAGTTATTCTGTAACCAATAAGCTTCGGCTAGAGAAGTATATATTTCAACAATAAGTCTAGGGTATCTCGTAGAGTTTATTTCGGCTAAATGAGGAGTTAAATCATCTATTACCTGAGTGGGTTTATTATTAATAATATTGAGCTTTGCGCCATAAGAACGAATGAAATTTGCAACAATGGCTTCGCTTTCACAAAGCTTAATTGCTTCTGCTATTTCATTACCATTATGTTCTAATAGCTTTAAATGCAGTTTCGAGTCAATAATCATTGAAGCAGCAAAGCAAGAGGTTCTCTTTGCTTGACTGCTATTGGAGAGCAGTTCTGCATATTTTAAGCCGAGAGCATATTGGCCTATTTGATTATAAAAAATAGCAGTAGCTGCAAGTCCACTTTCTTTTATAGTATTTTTATTTACTTTTGGAAGTTGTTCCAAAACCATGGATAAGTGAATCAGACCTTCTGTCCAGTTTTGAGTAATGGCAAAAGTATTTATCATTGATGAGTTTGCTCTAAATTTAAGTTCAGTGCTCACATTTGATTTGAGTAAACTTTTATATGTCTTTATAGATTGATCCAACTGTCCTGAAATAGATTGCTGGTAGCCTATAAGGTAGTTTAAATAATGCTGTTGGCTTTCGGATAGAGAGTGTTTTTTATTTTTAAGGTCGTTAATTATTTTTTGAAATTCTTTAGGATCACTGCTTCGTATTTTATCTGCAACTTCAAGTTGTTCATCTACATTGTTGGTATTAGCCTCAAGTGTATTACTGATGAAGGAGAGGCAAAAAAATAGACATAAGTTAAATATACTAAGTCTATTTTTTAATAAAAGTTTGAAATGCATTTGGTTAGCAGTTAACTACTGATTTAGTTTCATCACTTTTGTCATCTTCATCTTCATTCTCTTTGTCTGTTGCTTCATCATCTTCAGCTGGGAAAAACACACAATAAATATCAGGGCAGATATCTAATTGACGTTCGAGTGAAATTACATCCTTATTGATGATAGCTTCTGCCTGCTCAGCAGTAATATTCGCTTGGGTTACCAGCTTTTCTATTTCAGCGTGTGGCAATTGTGCCATTGCTTCTAAAACTTTTATAACTTTACTCATAGTGCTTACTCCATTTTGTTGTTATTTTTAAAATCACTTTGTTCTGCTTAAAGATATTTTGCCAAGTTCATAAAACTAGGCTCAATATGGGACCATTTTTTGCTATATCTTCTTTTGTTTCAATAGCAGTTAATTTTGCTAATATCGCTTCATTAGGCTGCATTTGGCTACAAGGCGGTATTACCAAAGTAGTGTGCATTAATAGTTCAGCATCAACTAATTCAGTGAGTGTAATTGTATCAGCTCGCATGGTATCAATAGCAATGCCTTTAGCTTGATACAAAATCACTTGATGATCACAGGGATAATCTTCCAATAATAAATCAACCAGTACTTGGCGATAAGCGCTACCGGTGGAAAACTTAGTAAGAGATTTATCTCCAGCCAATGCTACTTGCCATAATATTAGATGCGCAGAGGTATCTACATTTCGTTTATAAAACATAAACTGACTAGTTTCATAGTGGCTGCAACCTGTTTTTCCTGGATCAATTCCTAAGTCTGCGTATAAGCAGTCTTCAGCAGAAATACCCGGTTCCATGCTAGCAGGCAAGTTTTCGAATTCTGCCTTTTTAATTGCTCTGTGGCTAATACAAGCAAATACCCCAGGGTGACCATAAAAGGCAGCTACTACGCTTTTACCATTGCGCACTTCGGCCAATATTGCTTCGACCATCTCGTTATAGGTTATGTTGCGGTTTTTACCTTCTTGGTAATAACTTTGCAGGCTACGGACGTCAGTATTCATACCTTCTAACCACTTTTCGGCAAAACCGTTGGCCATCAAGGAGAATACAACTTCAGCTTGTTCGATATGACTTTTAACGATAGGGCTAATATGTGCACCTAAAGTCATGCCTGTACCAACACACACTAAACTTCCTGACATAGTGAATACCTTTATTTTTTATTATTATTATTTTTATAGCTTTACATAATATCACTAGAACGGATTTGTACTAGAAGCAATTACATTGGTTAGTAAATTAGCAGAAAGGGTGTGCTTAAGGCAACGGCTAATCTTCTTTTTAGAATCTTGTTATTGTTGGCAATCTCTCATCGCCATTTCATCGGCAGTATTATCCATTTCTTTAGGTGAAGTATTGATAAATACTTTTTTTATTAATAGTTGCTTCCATTGCTGGTAATCGAAGTATTGATAGACTGTTATGCCATTTTTTTTTTGTAAATTAGCAGGTAAAATAAAACCAAGCTTGTTAACAAAGCGTTTGGTAGCTAGATTTTTACTCGCGTAAAAGGCATTTATTCGTTCTAGTTTTAGTTGAGTAAAGCCGTATTCCATTAACGAACCCATAGCTTCCTCAGGAAATAATTTCCCGTTAGCCTTAGTATCTAACATTATGCCTATCTCGGCTTGTGCAAGTTTTCTATCACCTGATTGTACATTATTTGTTGTAGGCCAAGTAAATCCTTGTACGCCTATTGCTCTATTCTCCGTCATGTTTACAATTGTCCAAGTCATGATTTTAGGCTGATTCTTTTTCATCATACGTAATGTATTGTAAAAGGCCTTTTCTGCTTTTTCATCGCTCAATGGGGCACTAATATTACGCATCACTTTGGCATCTGTATAAAGGTTAATAAAAAGTGCTTTGTCTTCTTCTAATAAAGGTCTTATCAATAATCGTTCAGTGGTAAAGCTATGCATTCATATCCTTAGCAATAAGTACATTTCATCTTTATGAATCATTAAAGCAATAAAATGTGCAAAAAATGTGTAAAGAGTAAACATTTAAATTTTTTCGTAATGCAGTTATTGCTTATATTATTTTTTAACTACTTGCTTTGCTCAGCAAACTTAATTACACCTGTTTTATGCACCGAACGATCAAAAATCACGTAATAGTTATTTAACAATGGTAAACCAATAATACTTTGATCAGGCCATTGCGGTAATTGACTTAATATACGAAAACACGTTTTGTTATAATTAGGTGTATTAACTTGCCAATACGTTGCTGGTGTACACGCAAGTTGCACTGCTTTTTCAGCGGTAGTAGCGGTTGCTGGCTCGCTGACAAAATTGAAATAGATTGTTGGCCATTGCTCTAGTTTCAGCTTATCTATATCTATTCCGACAAGTTGCGCGCTCATTTCTTTAAAAGGCGCTAAACATTGAGCAAAGTTAGCATTATAAGCAATGAGGTCATTAATCACTTGTTGGTATATTTCAGCCGTAAGTACGATACCTCCTGCACCGGTATCAATTATTGCATTGGTGAAATAACTTTTAAGGTGCTTTTGGTCAAGCGGCTCTGCAATTACTGGTTTGCTTGTGCCCACCTGAACAGATTTAAGATCTACATTGTAATAAACATCGTGTTCAACCTTGATGCTTTGAAATTCACCTTGGTATAAGTCGGTTTGCTCTTCACCACCACCCAAGATTAACAAACCTTTATTTAGGGGATCGTTGGCTAAAATAGTCGCTGGTGTCTTATTTTCTTTGTGTGAGTGGCTTTCATTAATATGTATTGCAGATCGTTTACTATAGAAAGCAAACTTATTTGCGCTAAGTTGCTGTTCTTCTAATAAAGTGAAGTAGGGCGTTACATCGTGTTCAGGATATTTCCACATCAGTTTTTTAAAACTGGCCAAGTCTTCACTGACTTCGCTACTAAACGGCCACGGATAACTCAGCGCAGGAGCAATTTTATGCTCGGTAAAATAATCGCTAAAATCAAAGCTCTTATTTAAGTGATGATAAGCCAAGCCTAAAATGCCATCGGCATCGCCAAATGTTTTACTCTGCTTTACAGAATGAACCAGTGCAACAGGCGCATTACTTAAATTCATGCTTGGGTTTTTCGCAATGCTTTGCGGGTGTTCCGACTTATGGCAATGCTCATGAATATTAATACTAGTGAATATCACCGGGCCATTCCAACCGCCAACACCGTAATTAACTTCCTGAACTGCGGTGCTAGGTGTCAATTCTTTATCAAGTGTTGCTTGGTAAGTAGTACTTTTTACTACAAGGGTACTACTGCCGGTATCGAGTAGCAGGTTCACCGGGGATTTTTCACTGCCAAGGTGTAAAGTTGCGCTGTAATCACCTTGTCCAAATACATTCGTAATGGGCATTCTTAATATGGTTGTCATTATATTTATAATTATTATTAGTTTAGGTAAGTGTTAGTCATTTTACTTTGCCACAGTTGCAGCCGTTGTTCGAGCTATGTTTGCGACATATTTGGCTTTATCTTTTTTGGCAGCTTTGTCAACAATTTTATTCGTAAACTGTACAATTAACGCTCACATTAATACTTTAATAAATGTCAATATCAAAAAGGTGAAAAAAATCAAATATTGTTCAAATTCTATGCTTTTCAATTGAAATAAAAACGAGTAAACTTAGCGCCCTTTTGAAAGGTAGCTCAAAAAAACAGCAGTATGAAAATAGGTACTTATCAACTTAATTCGCAGGTAATGCTTGCCCCCATGGCAGGAATAACCGATCAACCTTTTAGACAATTATGTTGTCAACTGGGTGCGGGTTTAGCAGTGTCCGAAATGCTTTCGTCAAATCCGAAAGTATGGAACACCGAAAAGTCGAAATTGAGAATGCTGCATGGTGATGCTGCAGGTATTCGTTCGGTACAAATTGCCGGAAGTTGTCCTGATGAATTAGCGTTTGCTGCCAAAGTAAATGCTGATAACGGCGCACAAATTATTGATATCAATATGGGCTGCCCGGCAAAAAAGGTAAATAAAAAATTAGCGGGTTCTGCGTTATTAAGAGAACCAGCACAGGTTGAACGTATTGTTCAGTCAGTGGTGAATGCGGTAAATATACCGGTCACGCTAAAAATTCGCACAGGATGGTGTGAAGATACCCGTAATGGTATTGAAATAGCAAAAATTGCTGAAAATAGTGGTATAGCATCACTCGCAGTGCATGGCCGTACTCGTAATGACTTTTATAAAGGCAATGCGGAATACGACACGATTAAAGCAATAAAATCAGCTGTTTCAATTCCTGTAGTGGCAAATGGTGATATTACGTCACCTGAAAAAGCACTACAGGTTTTAAATCATACGGGCGCGGATGCCATAATGGTTGGCCGTGGTGCACAGGGTCGTCCGTGGATTTTTCGAGAAATTAATCATTTCTTGGCTACGGGTAATAAGATGCCTGCACCTGCATTGAGCGAAGTTCGTTCAATTGTATTGGCACACGTTATGGAGTTACATCAGTTTTACGGCGATTTCAAAGGTGTGATGATCGCTAGAAAACATGTTTCTTGGTATGTACAAAACCTAGTTGAGACCCTAGACGGTTTTAGCACAGCGTTTACTATTGACCAAGGCAAAGCGTTTAGGGCTATTTTTAATAGTTTAACGTCTACCGATGAACAATTGGTGACGTTAGGCCAATTTTTTGATGACTTTGCGACTGGCTCTTATTAGGGCGAGTACAAGTTGTTGTAGTTTTATTTTATTTTTATTAACAAAAGAAAGAGTTATATCATATGTTCGAACAAAATGTTTCTTCTCCATTTATCACTGGCGATATTCAAACACAAACAAAAACTTCTCCATTACGTAGCCAAGCTAAAATCGCAATCAGCAACTACTTATCACAATTGAATGGTAATGATGTTGATGATATGTATGACCTTGTATTGAGCGAAATTGAAGCGCCAATGTTAGAAGAAGTTATGATGTACACTCGCGGTAATCAAACACGCGCTGCTAACTTACTAGGTATCAACCGCGGTACGTTACGTAAGAAACTTAAAAAATACGGTATGAACTAATATCGAATTTCAATGAAAAGCACCCTCGGGTGCTTTTTATGTTTTAAAACATTGAAAATCATTTTAAATAATCATGTAACCATGCAAGTTAACGGCACATCGGCGGCAAGTTAGCAGTAAGTTACAACTAAGAAGGTAAATAAACAGATGGATACTCCACGTCCAATTAAACGCGCACTGTTAAGTGTTTCTGATAAAGCAGGTATTGTTGAGTTTGCTCGACGTCTAAGTGAGAAGGGTGTTGATCTTCTTTCTACTGGCGGTACAGCAAAATTATTAGCCGAAAACGGCATCAAAGTAACTGAAGTCTCAGATTATACTGGTCACCCAGAAATCATGGATGGTCGTGTTAAAACGTTACACCCTAAAGTTCATGGCGGCATCTTAGCGCGTCGTGGTACCGATGAAGTAGTAATGGAAGAAAACGATATCAGCGCAATTGATATGGTAGTGGTTAACTTGTACCCGTTTGCTAATGCAGTAAGTGATGAAAACTGTTCATTAGAAAATGCTATTGAAAACATTGATATCGGTGGACCTACAATGGTTCGCGCCGCTGCTAAAAACCATAAAGACGTAACTATTGTTGTTAATGCTAGCGATTACGATCGTGTATTAACTGAATTAGATAACAACAATGATTCTTTAACGTATAAAACACGTTTTGATTTAGCAATTGCTGCTTACGAGCATACAGCTAGCTACGACGGTATGATTGCTAACTACTTTGGTAAAATGTTACCAGCATACGGTGAAGCAGAATCTGAGTCTGAAGCTTCTTTCGGCGCATTACCGAGTGAAAAAGTTAAGTTCCCACGTACTTTTAATAGCCAGTTTATTAAAACACAAGATTTACGTTACGGTGAAAACTCTCATCAAGATGCGGCTTTTTACAAAGAAGCGAATCCTGAAGAAGCATCAGTTTCTACCGCGACTCAATTACAAGGCAAAGCCTTATCTTATAACAACATTGCTGATACTGATGCTGCATTAGAATGTGTTAAAGAATTTGACGAACCAGCTTGTGTTATCGTTAAGCATGCAAACCCATGTGGTGTTGCTATTGGTGATGATATTTTAGCGGCTTATGAAGGCGCTTATAAAACAGATCCTACTTCTGCTTTTGGTGGCATTATCGCGTTTAACCGTGAGTTAGATGCAGATACCGCTGAAGCAATCGTTTCTCGTCAATTTGTTGAAGTAATTATTGCTCCAAGCGTTTCAGATGCTGCTGCACAAATTGTTGCTGCTAAACCTAATCTACGTTTATTAGAATGTGGCCAGTGGGATAATAAAACCACAGGTTTTGATTTTAAACGCGTTAACGGTGGTTTATTAGTACAAGACACAGATCAAGGTCGAGTAACAAGTGATGATTTAACGGTTGTAACTAAACGTCAACCTTCTGATGAAGAGATGCGTGATTTACAATTCTGTTGGAAAGTAGCAAAATTTGTTAAATCTAACGCAATTGTTTATGTTAAAAACAGCTCTACTATCGGTGTTGGTGCAGGCCAAATGAGCCGCGTATACTCAGCGAAAGTTGCGGGTATTAAAGCTGCGGATGAAAACTTAGAAGTAAAAGGGTCTGTTATGGCCTCTGATGCATTCTTCCCATTCCGTGATGGTTTAGACGCTGCAGCTGAAGCAGGAATTACTGCGGTAATTCAGCCAGGTGGTTCTATGCGTGATGACGAAGTTATTGCCGCAGCAGACGAGCATAACATCGCGATGGTATTCACTGGAATGCGTCACTTCCGCCATTAACAAAAAACCTTGTTGCTAGAAAACACAAACTCTTCACGATAAGTACTCACGTATAGTTATACGCTCCGTGCTTATCGTTTGATTTTGAATCCTCTAGCTTAAAGGTTGTTTGTTAATCGTGTTGATGAGATCCAGCTTAAAGAACCTTCCTTAAGGTGAGATAGAAGTACAGAAGAGCAGTGTTGATTTATTTACTTACAATGAAAATTAGTATGGAAATACAATCAACACTGCTTGTTTGTTTAATACCACTTAGATTAATGAAGGTTACAACTTTCAATGAGGATAAAACTTCAATAACAAGGCGCTTGATTGACGAATAGCTGGCTATTGGGATTGAAAGCAACGACGTTATTGGATATTTAAACCATCTGAAAATGAATTCTTAATTAGTGTAATTGGTATGATATCTGTTATAAATATTGCCGTTAATTAATACTTATATGGGTATTGATAAAAATACACATTATTTCTACAAGGATCATAGTTATGACAATTAAAACAAACGCGCTTAAATCAATTGCTATTGCAGTCACCCTAAGCTGTAGTGCATTAAGTTTATCAGCTACAGCGCATGATACTCATGCACATGAAAATACTGCCTCAGTAAAAGCACTTGAAAACGCTGTTGCAGGTGATCACCGTACCGCTAAAAATAAAGCGCGTGATCAATATCGTCATCCTGTTGAAACATTGAACTTTTTTGGTTTTACGCCAAATATGACTGTTGTTGAAATTACGCCAGGCGGTGGTTGGTACACTGAAATCCTAGCACCGGCATTAAAAGGTTCGGGTAAGTTCTATGGTGCCCATTACCCTGATACGGGTGAAGATAACTATTACAGCAATTCTCGTAAAAAATTGGTAAAGAAGCTTGCATCTGACGTTGTATTTAGTGAAGTTGTTTTAACTGATTTCACACCACGCCAAAAAAGCGAATTAGCACCTCAAGGTACTGCTGATCTAGTTTTAACATTTAGAAATTTGCATAACTGGAAAGACGCGGGTGTAGAACAAGTATTTAAAGATGCTTTTAATGCACTTAAACCTGGTGGCGTTTTAGGTATTGTTGAACACAGATTACCAGCAGGTGTTAGCCCAGAAAAAGCAAGAGGCTATGTATCTGAAGTAAATACTATTAAACAAGCCAAAGCGGCTGGTTTTAGATTTGCTGGCTCAAGTGAAGTTAATGCGAATGCTAAAGATTTAGCTATTCATCCAAAAGGTGTGTGGACATTACCACCACGTTTAGCACTTGAAGACAAAGACAGAGCGAAATATTTAGCGATTGGCGAAAGTGATCGCATGACATTAAAATTTGTTAAACCAGCTAAGTAACTGCTGATTTAACACAAAAGAAAATTTATAGGAAAAACATATGAAAATCTTAGTTATTGGCGGCGGTGGTCGTGAACATGCATTAGCGTGGAAAGCGGCTCAATCAAGTCAGGTTACTAAAGTGTTTGTTGCCCCAGGTAATGCGGGTACAGCTACTGAAGCAAAATTAGAAAATGTTGCTATTGATGTTAGTGATAATGCTGCCTTAGTTGCTTTTGCTCAAAGTGAAGACGTTGCCTTAACTATTGTTGGCCCAGAACAACCACTTGTTGATGGTGTTGTTGACGCTTTTCAAGCGCACGGTTTAGCTATTTTTGGTCCAAGTGCCAAGGCTGCTCAGCTTGAAGGTTCAAAGTCATTTACTAAAGACTTCCTAGCACGTAATAAGATTCCTTCTGGTAGCTACGCAAAGTTCACTGAAGTTGAGCCGGCATTGGCTTATGTTCGTGAACAAGGCGCACCAATTGTTGTTAAAGCCGATGGCTTAGCAGCAGGTAAAGGCGTTATTGTTGCATTGACATTAGTTGAAGCAGAAGACGCGATTACAGATATGTTAGCGGGTAATGCATTTGGTGATGCTGGTCATCGTGTAGTAATTGAAGAGTTTCTTGAAGGCGAAGAGGCAAGCTTCATTGTCATGGTTGATGGTAAGAATGTTTTACCTATGGCAACAAGCCAAGATCATAAACGTGCATTAAACGGTGACTTAGGTCCTAACACAGGTGGTATGGGTGCATATTCTCCAGCACCGGTAGTTACACCTGAGATCCATGATCGTATTATGGCTGAAGTTATTATGCCAACGGTTGAAGGTATGGCTAACGAAGATGCACCGTATAGTGGTTTCTTATATGCAGGTCTAATGATCGCTTCAGATGGCACACCTAACGTTATTGAATACAACTGCCGTTTCGGTGATCCTGAAACACAACCTATCATGATGCGCTTACAATCTGATTTAGTTGACTTATGTTTAGCTGCCACACGTGGAGAGTTAGATAAAGTGTCTATTGAATTTGATAGTCGCGCAGCTGTAGGTGTTGTACTTGCTGCACAAGGTTACCCAGCAGATTACCCTAAGGGTGATGTAATTTCTGGTTTAGATACCAACAACAATGTATCGGCTAAGACTTTCCATGCTGGCACCAAGCTAAATGAGCAAGGTGAAGTAGTGACTAATGGTGGCCGTGTGCTTTGTGCAACCGCGCTAGGAAACTCAGTGACAGAAGCACAACAGACTGCTTATGAATTACTACATCAAATTACCTGGCAAGGTGTAGAGTTTAGAACTGACATTGCTTATCGTGCGATGGAACGTGAGCAAGAAAATCTGTCTCTTATACACATCTCCGAGCCCACGAGACCGTACTAGATCTCGT
>CAJXRC010000073.1 GCA_913058405.1 uncultured Colwellia sp.
ATTAAAATAAAGATAAATTTGCGAACAAAAAAGCAAATAAAAAATATATAAAACTTTTAAAGAAATAAGGGATTAAAAGTGGCCACTAAAAAACAAATTATTATACCTATCGTTATCTTAGCTGCAGGCATTGCTGCCATGGCTGTTTTTTCTAGTATGAAAAAACCACCAGAAGAAAAAGCTGAGGTTGATAACACGCCAATCGTTGCGGTAAGCGATATCTCAGTAACGCCAATGACATTAGAGGTAAACTCTTATGGCATGGTGACTCCTAAGTATGAAACTGAACTGATTGCTCAAGTTAACGGCGAAATAGTTGAATTGAGTGATACATTTCTACGCGGCGGTTTTGTTAAAAAGAATCAATTGTTAGCTCGTATTGACCCGAATGATTATCAAGCGGCCTTAATAGACGCACAAGCTTCTATGGCAACTGCCAGAGCGGCATTAGAAAAGGAAGTTGCTCAAGGTAAAGTTGCAGAACGTGAATGGAAGCAAATCACAGATACTTCGCCAACAGAATTGAGTTTACGTAAACCACAACTTGCCCAGGAACTTGCACGAGTTAAAGCGGCGCAAGCCTCAGTATTACGCGCAGAGCGTAACTTAGAGCGTACCGAAATAAGAGCGCCTTATGATGCCATGATCAATAGTCGTAATATTGGATTAGGATCTTTTGTCGGTGTTGGTACTAAAATTGGTCATGTATTGGCTACCGCAACTGCAGAAATTCGCTTGCCCGTTGCTGATAATCAACTTGAATTTTTAGCCAACCAAGGCGTGAATGCAAAAGTTAACCTTTTTGGTAAATATGCGGGTAAAGACACGCAATGGAGTGCAACAATCAAGCGTAATGAAGGTGTTATAGATAACAAAAGCCGCATGGGATATTTAGTCGCCGAGCTGAATGACCCATATCAGTTAAACAATAATACTGAGAAGGAAATAACACCACTACGTTTTGGTAGCTATGTTAACGCTAAAATTGTCGGTAATAACATTGCCCAAGCAACTTCAGTACCTAGACACTTAGTCGTTAATGGTAAAGTTGCTATTTTAGACAGTGATTCAAGATTACATTATGTAGTCATTGATATTGTTCGCCAACAAGGTAGTAATGTGATTGTGGCTAATGGTTTATTAGAGGGCGACCGCTTAATAGTTTCAGCATTAGACTACCCTGTTAATGGCATGAAATTGGCGTTAGTGGGTGATGAAACTCAGCTAGAAGAAAAAGAAGTTGAAGAAGACGATACCCAAATGGCGAGCAATAAAGAGTCAGGAGAATAGGAATGAGCTCTCATGACAACATAACCAACGAGAAAAATGATAATGAGAACTTAAATAGACCTCATGATCATATTGACACTCACACCGGCTTAATTGCTTGGTTTGCGCGTAACAGCGTTGCAGCAAACCTACTAATGATTATTATTTTAGTCGGTGGATTTTTAACGATAAACACTATTAACAAGCAGATGTTTCCACAAGTGAAAATTAACTGGATTTCATTTGCAGCACCTTACCCTGGTGCTGCACCACAGGAAGTGGAAGAAGGCATCACGATTAAAATTGAAGAAGCACTTGAAACCGTGCAAGGTCTCAAGCGAGTGATTACTTACTCTAACCGTAATTATTCAAACGGTTGGTTTGAAGTCGATTTAGATTACGACCCACAAATAGTGCTTGAAGAAGTTAAATCAGCGATAGACTCTATTTCCAGCTTCCCGGATGGTATGGAGCGTATTAAAGTTGAAAGAGAAAAATTTCGTCAAGAAGTTATGTACATCAGTTTATACGGTGACTTAACAAATGGTGAGCTGAAAGAGCTTGGCCGTAAAGTTCATGATGAAGTGCAACAATTACCCTTTGTAAATATTTCTGATTTATTTAGCGGCTTAAGCTATGAAATATCTATTGAAGTTAGTAAAGATAAGTTACGTGAATATGATTTAAATTTTAGCGATGTTGCTAATGCGGTACGTGGCCATTCTCGTAATATGTCTGCTGGGCAAATTCGTGCAGAAAATGGTTACATCAACTTGCGCGTAGAAAACCAAGCCTATCGTGGTTATGAATTTGAACAAATCCCAGTAGTTACCCTCGAAGATGGCACTAAGGTGCTACTAGGCGATATTGCTACTATCATTGATGGTTTTGAAGAAGGCTTACAGTATTCAAAGTTCAACGGTGAGAATTCTGTCACTATTTTTATTGGCGCAGCAGATAATCAGAGTATTACTGATGTCGCGACCGTAGTGAATAAATTCGTTGAAGAAAAATCTGCAACGTTACCTCCAGGCGTTAAGTTAGAGACATGGGTTGATATGACCTATTACCTTGAAGGCCGTTTGTCCATGATGATGGATAACATGAAAAGTGGTGCTGTCTTAGTCTTTATTATGCTGGCATTGTTTTTACGTGTGCGTTTAGCTTTTTGGGTCATGATGGGTTTACCTGTTTGTTTCTTAGGAACATTACTGGTGATGCCAATGGAATTTGTTAATGTCACCATTAACATTACCAGTCTATTCGCCTTTATCTTAGTACTGGGTATTGTGGTAGATGATGCCATTGTTATGGGTGAAAGTGCCCATGAAGAAATTGAGCAACATGGCCATACCACAGATAACGTCATTCGTGGTGTTAAGCGTGTTGCGATGCCAGCAACATTTGGTGTATTAACCACCATCGCTGTATTTATTCCATTTGTTATTGGTGATGGCCCTGAGTCTGCTTTTGGAAAATCCATTGGTTTTGTTGTTATTTTCTGTTTGATATTTTCGTTAATCGAATCGAAACTTATTTTGCCCGCTCATTTGGTTAAAATGAAGGTGAAAGAATTCAACCCGAAAAACCCGTTAGACAGAACGCGTGCCTGGATTGATCAATCATTGAAAGGTTTCATTGAAAATAGCTATCGTCCAAGCTTGGCTGTTTTTCTAAAATACCGTTATGCGGTGTTGATGTTCTTTATCAGTATCATGCTTATTAGCGCTGGATTATTTGGTGGTGGATTAGTTCGTTATGTCGGGCAACCCAAAATACCTCATGATTTCCCGCGTATTTCTGTTGAAATGAATGTTGATGCTTCTGAAAAAGCAACATTAAGCACGCTGTTAAATATTCAAGCTGTTGTTAATGGTATTGATAAAGAAATTGAAACTGAGCAGGGACAAGCCATGATTTCTGACATGCAGGTTGATTTACGCAGTCGAACCAGTGGTCAAATTATGGTGAAGTTGGTAGACCCTGAGCTGCGCGTTATGGATACGTTTGCCTTGGCTGATAAATGGCGAAACGCTATACCTAATTACCCTGGCGTAAAGTCGTTAACCATTAGTGATAATTTATTTGGTGGTGGGCGTGATGATGGTGATATTGCATTTAGATTAGAAAGTCAAAATGACGAGCAATTATTATTGGCAGCTAGAGAACTTAAGGCGAAACTCAATACGCTTAAAGGCGTTGGTGATGTTAATGATTCTCGCCAAACCAGTGCCAAAGAAGTGCAGTTTGAATTAAAACCATTAGCTTATTCAATGGGGTTAACGCTGGCAGATATTGCTTCACAAGTGGGTTACAGCTTTTATGGTCTAGAAGCACAACGTATCCTACGAGATAGCGAAGAGATTAAGGTCATGGTGCGTTACCCGCAAAATGAACGTAGTTCTGTTGGACATGTTGATGACGTCATGATCAAAGCGCCTAATGGTGCAGAATTACCTCTATCTGAATTAGCTGAAATTATGCTTACCGATGGTGTTACTCGTATTCGACGGGAAAACGGTAATCGCACTATTAATGTTTGGGCGAGTGTAGATGCCGAGCAAGTCGAGCCTTTTGAAGTAACTAAAGATATCCGTGATAACTTTGTACCTCAGTTATTGCGTAAATATCCTTTAGTGAAAAGTGAAGTTTCAGGCCGCATTCAAGAAGAGATGGAAAGTGCGGGTGAGCAAGTTCGTAACTTTATGATTTCATTGATGGTTATATTTTCTTTACTCGCTATACCGTTAAAGTCCTACTCGCAAGCTGTGATGATTATGGTCGTTATACCATTTGGTGTTATCGGCTCAGTCATGGGGCATTTAATTTTAGGTATGGATCTAAACATGTTCTCAGTATTCGGTATACTTGCCGCAGCTGGGGTGGTCGTGAACGATTCTTTAGTTATGGTTGATTATGTTAACAGTGCCAGAAAGCGTGGCGAAAGCCTAGAAGATGCGGTGATGCATGCCGGTACTAAACGTTTTCGCGCTATTATGTTAACGTCAATCACTACCTTTGTTGGTTTAGTGCCTATTGTCTTTTTTGAAACAAGTATGCAAGCCTTAATCGTTATCCCAATGGCGGTATCACTATCCTTTGGTGTACTGTTCGCAACTATAGTAACTTTGGTCTTAATTCCTAGTTTGTATATTATTGTTGAGGACGTTAAACGCTTAATATCGCGTATTATTAAGGCAGTTAAACGCTTTTTCTCTGGTAATAAACAAACGGAACTTACTGCAAAAATCGCTACTACAAAAGAGCTATAGTTAAGTTATTTGATTACTTAGCTAGCTAGAAAAGAATAAAAAAAGGTAAAATCACATTGGTTGATTTTACCTTTTTTATTGCCTTAATATCTTAGCGATAATTTGATATCACATATTCCTCGCAGCTGTATTAATGAGCTTACTTTTATTATTATTAGAGCTCTTTTTTTGGAGATATCAGCTTAATTAAAATGGTATCAGACAAATATGCCTCATCTACATCCTCTAATTTGTTATAACGGATCATAGATCGCAAACCATCAATATAAGCCTGTCCACGTTCAGAGTACTTATCTAAGGTACCCGCTAGTTCTAAACCTGTAATTGCCTTATTCTTTTCGCGTAACTTAGCTCTTAATACACGTAGTTTTTTATAAGCGCCAGTCGTATTGATGTTCAGCATATAACCCTCAACAGAATCAAGTGGACTATCAAAGCGAGCTAAACCATAATTTCCCAGTTCTTTCCGTTGCTGCTTTGGTGTCATACCTTTACCAGAAAAGTCCCATTGACCAAAAAAAGCATTACCTTCTTCGGTAAAGCGTGATGTAGCCCAACCACTTTCCTCAGCGGCTTGCGCCAATGCTAATGAAGGCGGCATTATATCTACTTGTTGTAATAATTTTTGGCGCTGTTTTTCAGTCAGAGTTAAAATTTCATTGTTAATTAAACGATATTTTCTAGCGATATCAAGCAATGCTTTAGATGATAGTGGTGCTGATTTTACAATGTTTCGTTCTGCAAGAATGTTTTCATTAGACATTAAAACTAACGGGGCCATTAAGCGAAAAAACACCTGTTTTTTTTGTTTGACAGGAATTTTGCTCGATGTTTCTTTCCATCGTTCATTAACACCTTCAAACGTTAACCTTGGTACTTCTCTATCACCATTCTTCCAATCATTACTAGTGTAATGGTGTTTTTTAAATAAGTTCATCAAGCCATCTAGAGAGCGAATTTCGACTTCGACAAATTGACTGTTAGCATTATATGCGATGGAGGGGAGGCTGCTAATACTGGTCAGTATGAATATAAATGCGACAGATGTTTTAATCATAGAGCTATCCTTAAATGAGAAAACTGAAGTAATACTGATCTGATCAATAAATTAGTTTGATTGATATAAATGTTATGAAGTAGGTATAGGTTTGGATTGTAGGTAATGCAACTTCTTATGTCAAAATGCGATTAATGACTCGAGTTTATACAAAAGCAATGTTTATAAACTTTGTTTTAGGGCTGATTTTTATAGTGAAATTAGGACTTTTACGAAGACGACTTATTGATATGATGTTTTTTAATAGCAATTAATGCTATAAATAATACCCCTTAATACTGCTCATTAGATTCAGTACCCTATGATAGCGAAAGTTGAGCTTTAAATACCTGATGATGGAACGTCTAACAAAAATAATACCGCTATTTTTTTTACTCACGATAGTAAACCTAGGATTGGTGGAAAAAACTTGGGCGCAGGATGATCAATTAAAGAAACAGCTAACCGTTATTGGCCAGAAATCAGATAAACAAGCTGCGTTAGAAGAGTTAATTATGCTTTATCAATCACCCAAACTTAGTATTGGTGAGAAGGCTGAAGTATCGTTAATCCAAGGAAAAGTACTCTTCACCTTACATCAATACAATCAGGGTATTGATGCGGTTAATAAATCTATCGAATTGGCCCAACAATCTAAGCTTTTCAGTTTAAAAGCTCAAGCCAATAAAATGCTTGGCATCCTGTTTTATTATCAAGGTGAATTAAAATTAGCCTTAAAGGCATATCAAGTATCTTTGGCTTATTATGACAATAACCAAATCATTGGCATGAATATGTTTGCCATTGAACGTGCCAATTTATTAAATAATATTGCGCTAGTTTACACCTCATTAGGACAATCAAATTTAGCATTAGTAAATTATCAACTTGCTGAGCCTTTATATGCCAAATATGGCAATGAAGAAGATAAAATTGATGTTAGATATAATATTGCTGCTTTGCTCATTAGTTTAAGACGCTTTGATAGTGCCATTGATATACTGACCGTAGTAATAGATAAACGTCAGCAATTAAAAGATGGATATGGTGTGGCTTCAGCGAAAGCAGATTTAGGTATTGCTTATAAATATTCTGGACAGTTTACACTGGCTAAGTCAAATATATTATCTGCGCTAGAGTACTTTCAACAACACGATTTCAAACACGATATAGCTGCACAGCTGCATAATATGTCTGAGCTTCATAATGATATGTTTGATGTCGACCAAGCCATGTTTTATGGAAAAAAGGCACTAATTATTAGTGAAGAAGTAGGTCACCAAAAGGCCTTTGCCGGCAGTTTACAAAGTTTGGCAAAAGCTTATTTTTATTCGGGCGATCTAGAACAAGCTGAACAGTACATTGGACGATCAATTGCGGTAGGTAAAAAAATTGATTACCAAATCCTGCTAACAGAGAATTTAGCTATTTCTGCTTTAATTAGTGCTAGTAATCAAAAGTTCATCGAAGCACTTAAAGCGCAACAACGATATGAAAAAAGTTATCTGCTCACTTCCAATAACACCCTAAATGCTAAATTGGCGGAATTTGAATCTGAGCAACTAAATCAAAAAATAGTGGAATTAGAACAGCGTAGAAAGCTGCAAATATTGCAATCGGCCAAAGTCGAGCAGCAACGCAATATCATTATTTTAATCTTAGTATTAGTATTGGTTGTAACCTTTTTCATCTATCGCCGTTTCCTTGAAAAACGTTTAACACAAGAGTTAGAATTACGAGTAAAACAGCGTACTCATGAACTTGAAGATTTGACCATTGAATTAGAGAAAGCGAATCAAGTTAAAAGTCAATTTTTAGCGAATATGAGTCATGAGATTCGTACACCGCTAACTGCCATTGTTGGTCATGCTGAAGCTATTATCCATGACGATGTTGATAAAGATAAAGTGCAAGAAGATATTGAAGTCATCCATGGTAATAGTTTACATTTACTTGAGCTAATCAATGATATTTTAGATTTAAGTCGTATTGAAGCTAATAAATTTGAATTAGAAATACAGCCACTTGATTTGGTCGAGTTACTTCAAGATTTATCCCATACCTTCACCTCTCAAGCGCAACAAAAACAATTAGTTTTTACTATTGAACACCAATTACCGTCACCTTTTATTATTCATGTTGATAGTTTACGGTTAAAACAAATTCTACTGAATTTATGTGCTAACGCGATAAAATTCACTGAAAGTGGCCAGGTAATGCTCAGTATTACTCGACAAAAAGACCAACTTATTTTTACGGTAACAGATACTGGTATAGGATTAAGTGCAGAGCATTTAGCGCAAGTTTTTGAAATATTTACCCAGGCAGATAATAGTATTAGCAGACGTTTTGGTGGCTCAGGTCTTGGACTGACATTATCAAACCAGTTAGCAAAATTAATGTCAGGCAATATCGAGGTATCTAGTGAGTTAGGAAAGGGAAGTTGTTTTTGTTTAACACTCCCTTATCAACATGTTAGTCATGACAGCATAAAACCCTTAGTGGCTTCGTCACCTATTGAGAGTAGTGAAGTATTTTTTAGCGGGAAAATTCTACTGGCTGAGGATCATGATGATAACCGACGATTGATCGCCCGCTTGTTAGCAAGTTTAGGCTTGGAAGTTATTGTTGCCCGTAATGGTAAGGAAGCGGTAAAGCTTTGTGTAGAACATCAACCCGATTTAGTGCTTTTAGATATACAAATGCCTGAAATGGATGGCGTTGAAGCTTTTAAAGTCCTGCGAGACTTGGGTTGTAATCAACCTATTTATGCTTTAACAGCGAATGCTATGTCTCATGAAGTTAGTCAGTACTTAGGGCTCGGTTTTACCGGGCATTTAAAGAAGCCCATTGAAAGAAAGCACTTCATTGCCACCATCGCTAAATATTTAACGAGTAATGCAGATGATGACTTGTTGATTAACTCATCGAATAGTCCTGCAGGGCAGGCTTTAGTAACCAGTGAACTTATTAATAAAGCGGAGGAAAGTATCTCTCAGGTTGATTTAAGTGATTTAATTGCTGAATTTAAAGCTAACCTCAGTAAAGATAAAGAAGACCTCGTTCGCTATAATGATAATGCAGATATAACGAAAATTGCTTCACTTGCTCATCGATTGGCTGGAGCAGCACAAATGTTTGGCTTTGCTGAACTTAATCAAGCGGCAAAAGAGTTAGAGACTATAATTAAGAAAGAATCAATGTCCGATGAACCAGAGCACGAATTGATTGGTGAGTTGACTCATTGTTTAGTTGATGAAATTAATTTGATTGAGCAGCAGTAGAATACATATGGCGAAACAATTTTCTTATTCTCAAGCATTATTAGCGTTAGCTATTGCCCTGTTAGCCTTGTCTTTATTCAAGTTTACAATGCATGTGCCTGCTATAATCAGTGCTATTGAAAAGACCACACAAACAGTCGACTTGGTTAGCCCTAAAGTTGATGATATTGTCAATGAAGTGGCTTTAGTTAGAATTGAAGTAGGTAAAGTGAGGGAACTAGTTGCTTTACAAACACCTGCCATTTTATCGCAAGTTGAAGCATCTCTTCCTGTTGTGCAGCAAGTCGTAATTGAAAGTGAATATTACTCAAGACAATTACCCACCTTACTGAGCCAAATAGCAAGCATCGAACAGCAAGTTAAAAAATTACAAACCTCTATGCCTGCTATTCTCGAACGTGTTGACGCCATTGTTAACACTACCAACAATACTACTAAAGAGGCTGCTCTTTGGCGACCTCATTCCACTCGTTACCTAGAAGAGATTGAGCTATCTAGAGAATACATTCCAGACTACCTTTCACGTATTGAAAATACGGTTGTCGATGCTAAAACCGTAGGCTCGGAAGCGACTAGCGGTTTAGTTTCTGGTTTTTTTAAAGGCGTGATTAATTTGCCATTTGAAGTGGTATCGGGATTAACGGGGATTGTCGATGCTGATTCACGTTCTGCTAAGTATTTAACAGCCCAAGATGTCGCGTTAATGCAGGAAAAAGTAGTGGCATTGCTCAATGACAGTAATCAAAAGAAATCAGTTTGGCAAAATGTTAAGAGTGGTAATCGTGGCACTATTATTAAAGGTAAAAAGACAACTCGAAATAAACAGCAATGCTTAAATGTTACCTTTAATAACCACTTTGGCAAGGATAAAGAAACACTTAAAGAGTTGATGTGTATAGATGATAAAGGGTTATGGAAGGTGACCTAAGCTATTACCATTTAAATTATGCCAATACTGTGAGTGATGCCGCTAAGGTTAGTTGAAATATACCAATGACACAGCTTACTTTCAAAAGTGAACTGTTGTTAAGTTAAGTACTTTGTTCAAATTTATTTTCCCTACATAAAACAAGATCATAAACGTAACTAAAGTGATATAAAATAATATTTATTGTGTACAATACGGGCAATATAAGTTTGTATTCTAAAATATGCTAATAGGAATGGAAAATGGCTAGAGAACAATTTGGTATTTGCGCTGAACCAAACCTTCATGGAAATTATTTATTATTCAATGCACTAGATGATAAGAATGCTTTCATTCGTGCGGCTATATCTCGTTTGCCTAAGCTATTTGATAATTATTCTGAGCAGTTTTCAGAAGCCAACCTAATTGGCGTTGTCGCGATAGGAGATGCTTATTGGGATGAGTTTTATCCCGAAGCACGTCCAGCTTTGTTAGCACCATTTCCAGCAATGCATAGTGATGACAGAGTCGCCCCGACGAACAGTTATGATATTTATATTGAAATTCGCAGTGATCGTGCCGATGTTAACCACATTGTTAGTACTAAAGTGTGCCAACTACTCGGTGATAGTGTTGAATTAATAGAGCAAGTACAAGCGTTTAGATTTTTAGACGGCAGAGATTTGACCGGTTTTGTTGACGGTACAGAGAATCCTCAAGGTTTACATCGTCGAGAAGTTGCTTTAGTTAAAGAGCAAGATGATATTAACTTTGCCGGAGGAAGTTATTTACATACTCAACGCTATCAACATAATCTAACACTTTGGGGCTCTCTCGCTGAACATGAACAAGAAGATGTTTATGGTCGAACCAAATTAGATAACGTTGAATATGATAGTGCTGATAAACCGCTGACAGCGCATACTAAACGCACCAGTCTTAAAGATGAACAAGGAAATAGTATTGAAATTGTAAGGCAAAGCATGCCTTATGGTGATATGAAACGTAAGGGTTTATTTTTCGTTTCGTATTGTCAGTCACCTAAGCCTTTTGAAATTATGCTTAAAAGTATGATCCATGGAGATGGCCATGGTAATTCGGACCACTTACTTAAATATACCCAAGCCGAAACGGGTAGTGCTTTTTTTGCGCCAAGTTTGACCTTTCTTGCGCGTGTTGCAGATATTGACTAACGTTTAGTCATTGTTAGACGCTGATATTTTACAGAAAAGCAATGTGGATAAGTGATCTGCTTATTGTGTTTTAGATCTAGCTTTCTGTTCAGATAACACTTCGTGGTAATCTTGAGCAGTATAATGCCCTTGATTAATTGCTAACTCTGATTCTGGAGCTATTGTACCCAAAGGTAGCATTGCTGGGCCTGTCGGCTCAGCTAATAAGTACTTTACGTTATTATGGGTAATGGTTACTTCTCCAGGTTCCCCTTTAATATTAATGCCAATAAAAGCATGGCCGTCAATATAGATTAAAGCCATATCTATCCTTGGCATTAATGCCCTTAATAAAGCTGCTGTTAATGTCATTTTACTATCGCAATCCCCTTGGTTTTCCCACAGAACCTGCAAAGGGGGATTAAAACCAGCACCTGAAGAAGTAAGGCGAGACTCTAGCGTGTTATAAGGAATACTCTGCACAAAACCTAGGACGTAGTTTGTGACTTTTCGAATATTTTTAATTGAGACATGATCTAAAATCAGTGGTTTTAAGGGTTTTAAATCTAAGACTGAGTCATTTGCGATACTGACATGATCTACTTTAATACCACTTACCTGTTCATGATTGGTAAACGTTTGATAGTAGTTATCCTCAAAATACTGCTGCATCACCTCATTTTCAAGTTGTGCTAATGTTTGATAAGCCTCAGCCACTTTATTTCTATCGGAGCCCTTGGCTTCAATGAACAACCTATCTTGTTTCTGTCGATAAAGTATCTGTACACCTTGTATCGGATTTTGCTGCATTTTTTTCTTAATACGCTTGAGGATTTCCTTTTGAGCATAACTATTTTGGTATGTTTTAAAACTCCTAAACCGCTCAAATAATCCTTCTTGATTTAAAGTGAAGCTCATTGCTTGCTGGGTTTTTGTGTGATCGAGCCATTGATATTGAAAGCTATAACCTTGTTCCACTTCATTTTTGCTAAAAGTTAATTGCTCTGCCTGTGTTTTGCTCATAAATAATAATAATAAGGCAGCTATTGAAAGCGGAAAATGATGCTTTTTAAAAAAGCTAAAAGATAAATCGAGGATCACGTTCATTTCACTCACTAGTTCAGGCGTGCATAAAGTTATAGTCACTATCGCTAATTTTTATATATTTCCGATAATATTGCAATTACTCAAGTAGGTTTATACCCGTGACCATTCAAAATGCATGTTTCAGTGGGAGAAAAAAGGATTTAGGCAAGGCATTGATTGTAGTGAATGGTTGTTCCATTCTCAAAATCAATAACGACGTATAAATCGTTTTTAGCCCCATCAAAGAAGCGCTTGAGCCATAGTATTTTATTGTTGAGCCAAAGAAACAGGGAATAACCCTGATTTAATTGACGCGCCTCAAACTGAAATTGCTCAAGCACTCTGAATCGAGTATTTTGAATGATTACGGGTATAAATAATCACTTCTTAAAATCGCTCTTGGTATTATCCTTTTATGGGACACTCAATTTTAGCCGTTAAGTTCGGCATAATTAAATTGGGTGACGCACGCGGGAAGTCAAAACTTTCAACACCTTTGATTAACTCCAATTTATAACCATAAGATCCACAGATTAGGTAACTTCTACGTAATAAGAATGCCGATAATCGCTCAAAATCTACTTTATTATTGGGAATAACTTCTAACTGATAATGGTTGTCATCAAATTGAGTTCTTTTGAATTGTAGTTTGTGATCAAAGTCCCACTCCGATTGGGCTTGACCTAGCACGGCTGGAGTTGGCCCAGCACAGGCACTTAATAGAAAGGGAAGCAATACTAGTGAGCCGCGTATAAATGCTGATTGGGTAGTTAAGATCGTCATAGTCATTTTCCTTATAACTGTTGTTTTATGAACTGGCTTGATAAGTTTAGCAATAGTGTTCCTCTTTTAGAAAGAGTTACGTGCAAGTGATTAACTGCTTAATGGGTGTTCTACTAATTTAAAGTGCGCTTTTGGTTCACCAAAAACATAGATACTACAGTTTTTCCAATTTGCAGGGATTTTCCAAGTGCTACCCTCTTCAATTGAATAAACATGACGTTTATTTGCACAACGAACATCTAAGGTATCTAACGAGCCTTCAATATCAACTAAAGAGAAGCTGTTTCTCACTAACTCGGTGCTCCAAAAATCTTTGTTAATCGTCGCATCAAGCACAAAATCTTTATCTCCAATAATAACATCACTCACTCGAGTCATTATATTAGCTAGTTGCTCTAGATAAGGATTTGCTGAAGGTAATTTGATTAACTTTTCATAAGTGGAGTGCGCAGCTTTGAATTGATTTAATTCAACTTCCAAACGAAACATTTGATAAAGCACAGGCAGTTTTTGCTTTTCATTATCATTATCATCACCGTCTAATGACATCGCCACGCGACTTAAATGAGATAACTGCTCATATTTTTCACCTTTTTCTTCAGCGTAATCTGCTGAGAGTAAATGAAAATAGTTATTTTCAGAAAGGTGCATATACTTATCTTTCTTCATTAACGTCAATTGTTCATCAAGTACTTTATAGTCTTTCTCAACCAGCGCTTGTTGTGCTTTTTTGTACTGAGATTTAAATTTTCTGCTGACGCCTGTCGTGCCATTTTTATGCATTCTAAAATCCATTTGCACAGAATTAGCACATTGTTGAACAGGTTGCCCATTTTCCATGGCCGGTTCATATTTCCATTCTTTAGCTGCTTTGATTGCGGACTGAGTTAAATCTTTGCTACCTGAAGTTTCTGTGACTAAAACATTACCCACATTACCCTCTTTATCAATAACAAAACTTAACCTTACCCAACCTTCTCTACTGTGTCTTGCCGCGTTAATCGGGTACTTAGGTTCTATACGCTCAATTGGCATTGGATCGATTCTGGTAACTAAGAGCTGTGAAAGCTCAGCTGATTGAATTGGTGCAGATAATGGTAAAGCAACTAGCACTACGGTTGATAATCTTGCCGACATAAAAAGTCCTTTTTAGGTGAAGCATGAAAACATATCAGTTTTCCATATAAAATGGAATATTGGATTTCAGAGACAAAAAAACCAATTATAAATGACTAAAATTAGTCTCTATAATTGGTTTTTATTTAATAACCTTATTTCGCTAAGCGAAAGTAAACATTATTATTTTTTCTTTTTCACTGCTTTAGCATTTGGTAAATCTGTGATTGAACCTTCAAAGATTTCTGCTGCTAAGCCAATTGATTCATTTAACGTTGGGTGAGCATGAATGGTTAAACCGATATCTTCTGCATCAGCACCCATTTCAACAGCTAAACAAATTTCGCCTAACATTTCGCCAGCGTTGATACCAACGATAGCACCACCAAGTATACGGCCTGTTTCTTTTTCGAAGATTAATTTAGTTTTACCTTCAGTACGTGCAGAAGCAATAGCACGGCCAGATGCTGCCCAAGGGAAGTTAGCGATTTCAATGTTTAAACCTTGCTCTTTCGCTTCAGTCTCAGTAACACCAACCCAAGCCATTTCTGGATCAGTATAAGCAATTGAAGGGATACAACGAGGTTCGAAGGTATGCTTCTTACCAGAAATAACTTCAGCTGCACAATGCGCTTCATGAACGGCTTTATGCGCAAGCATAGGTTGGCCAACAACATCACCAATAGCGAAGATGTGTGGCACGTTAGTGCGAAGCTCGTTAGTTACGTTGATGAAACCACGCTCATCAACATTTACGCCAGCTTTATCAGCAGCAACTAAGTGGCCATTTGGCTTACGGCCAACAGCAACTAAGATTTTGTCATAACGAACTTGTTCTTTTGGCGCTTTTTTGCCTTCAAAAGTAACATATAAGCCATCATCTTTTGCTTCAACAGCAACAACTTTAGTAGACAACATGATGTTGAATTTTTTCTTGTTGTAGTTGTTATAAACTCTAACGATATCTTTATCCGCTGCTGGTACTAATTGATCAGCAAACTCAACAACAGATACATTAGAACCTAGAGCAGAGTAAACAGTACCCATTTCTAAACCAATGATACCACCACCAAGTACTAACATTTCTTCTGGTACGTCTTTAAGTTCTAAAGCGCCAGTTGAATCGATAACACGTGGGTCATCGTTAGGAATAAATGGTAAGTCGATTACTGAAGAACCTGCTGCGATAATTGCATTATCAAAAGTAATCGTTGTTTTTTCGCCATCGTTACCTTCAACTTCGATAGTTTTATCTGAAGTGAATTTACCGTATCCGAATACTGTGGTTACTTTACGGGCTTTACCCATGCTGCCTAAACCACCCGTAAGTTGGGCAACTACGCTTTCTTTCCAGTCACGAATTTTAGTTAAATCAATCTCAGGCTTACCAAAAGTAACACCGTGAGAAGCCATTGCTGCGGCATCATCAATAACTTTAGCAACGTGAAGCAATGCTTTTGATGGGATACAACCAACGTTTAAACAAACGCCACCTAATGTTTCACGGCTTTCAACTAAGACTACGTCTAAACCTAAATCTGCTGCACGAAATGCCGCTGAATAACCACCAGGGCCTGAACCTAATACTACTACTTGAGTTTTGATATTGTTACTCATGCTTATCCTCATTGAATATTTAAGCTGATATAGGGTCTCTGTATCAGCTTTTATTTATAATAATTTCTCGTGGCGAAATTCTACGCCTATGCGTTGAATTTCGCCAATATTAATTAGCTACTGCCGACTAAAGTCTGACTGTCTAACGTTTGAAAATACTGTTTAAAGTACTAACTTACGAATATCAGACATAACGCCCGCTAAATGCACAGTGAAACGTGCAGCTAATGCGCCATCAATAACACGATGATCGTATGACATTGATAATGGCAACATTAATTTAGGTTCAAAGTCTTTACCATTCCACTTAGGTTTCATTTCTGATTTAGAAACACCTAAAATAGCGACTTCTGGTGCATTAACGATTGGCGTAAATGCCGTACCGCCGATACCACCTAAGCTAGAAATAGTAAAACAACCACCTTGCATATCTGTTGCTTTTAACTTGCCATCACGTGCTTTCATGCTGATTTCAAGTAATTCACGAGATAACTGATGAATACCTTTTTGATCAACATCACGAACTACTGGTACAACCAAACCATTTGGTGTATCAACCGCAACACCTATGTGAATGTACTTTTTAAGAATCAAACTTTCACCATCTTCACTCAGGCTTGAGTTAAACGTTGGGAAAGCACGTAGTGCATCTGCCGCCGCTTTTAAGATGAATACTAATGGTGTAATTTTAAAACCAAGCTTCTGCTTTTCGCAAACAACATTCTGTTCTTTACGGAATGCTTCAACGTTAGTGATATCTGCTTCATCAAATTGAGTAACATGTGGAATAGTTACCCAGTTACGATGTAAAAATGGTCCAGAAATTTTCTGAATACGTGTTAATGCTTTTGTTTCAATTTCACCAAATTTAGAGAAATCAATTGCCTTAGCACTAACAACTTGTAAACCACCTTCACCCGCAGCAACTGAACTACCTGCATTCGCTTTCGGACGAGATAATTCATATTTCACGTATGATTGCACATCTTCTTTTAAGATTCTGCCTTTACGACCAGTGCCTTTCACTAACGTTAAATCAACGCCAAATTCACGTGCAAGACGACGAATTGAAGGTGAAGTATAGATAGTTCCTTTCTTAACATTACCCGCTTGTGGGTGATGTGGAACGGGCGCTGCTTTTGGTGCTGATGGCGCTGCTACCACTGCAACAACAGGTGCTATTACGGGTTCGGCTTGCTCTGCAGGTGCTGCAGCAACAGGCGCTGCGCCACCTGAAGTTTCAAGTTTAATAACAAGTGAACCTTGCTTAACTTTATCACCGTTGCTTATGAATACTTCTTTCACTGTACCCGCATGCGTTGATGGTACATCCATTGTCGCTTTATCAGTTTCAAGTGTGATTAAGCCATCTTCTTCTTCAATGACATCACCAACGCTAACTAATACTTCAATAACGTCAACTTCGCCATCTTCACCAATATCAGGTACTGCGATTTCAATCACTTGAGAGGCAGTAGCAACCGGTGCAGCTACTGGAGCCGCTTCAACAACAGGCGCTGCCGGTGCTTCAACTACAGCAGCAGGTGCTTCTTCAGCTGGAGCAGATGCTGCACCAGCGGCTTTCATCTCAGCAATAATATCGCCTTCTTTGATCTTGTCGCCAACTTTTACAGTTAAGCTTACTAGCTCACCGGCAAACGGTGCAGGAATATCCATTGACGCTTTATCAGTTTCAACAGTAACAATACCTTCATCTGCTTCTAAGGTATCGCCAACAGCAAAACAAATTTCAATAATTTCAACTTCATCGCCACCCACATCAGGGACTAGAACTTTTTCTATAGACATAATATTTTCCTTTTTCATACTCGTTGCCAATCACATTGTATGGTTCAGAGTGCTTGAGCAGTTTCAATTTAAGGCGCTGTGATGAAATAATGGTTATTCCATTATAAGTCACAGCAACGATGAAGTGATGTTGCTCAAGCGCTTCTTCGATGGGTTTAAAATAACTTTATACTGCGTTAAATAATCAAAGCATAGAATGACTATGCTTAAATTATTTTCCTTGCCTAAAGTCATGTTAATTCCCACTGAAATCCTGCACTTTGAATGGTCA
>CAJXRC010000074.1 GCA_913058405.1 uncultured Colwellia sp.
GGGCTCGGAGATGTGTATAAGAGACAGATTTTAGGGTGAATTTTGTCTAGTAGACTCCCTCCATTAAACGCTTTGCGGGCATTTGACGCATCAGCAAGGCAGCTTAGCTTTACGCGAGCTGCAGAAGAGCTATTTGTAACGCAGGCTGCAATAAGTCATCAAATTAAATCTTTAGAAGATCATTTAGGCATTAAATTGTTTATGCGAAAAAACCGTGCATTACTACTGACAGAGGAAGGTCAGTCGTACTATTTAGATATTAAAGATATCTTCACATCATTGCATGAAGCGACTGAACGCTTACTGGCCCGTGGTGCTAAAGGGGCAATAACAGTTAGCTCGCAAGCAAGTTTTGCTATCCAATGGTTAGTTCCAAGATTAACCGCTTTTAACTCCTTGCATCCGGATATTGATGTGAGAATCAAAGCCGTTGATCAACCGGAGAATTCACTCACTGAAGATGTCGATGTTGCTATTTATTATGGTCGAGGTCGTTGGCCAAATATTCATGCCGATAAATTACATACCGAGTACCTTATTCCTGTTTGCTCTCCTTTATTAGTACAAGAGAATGCTGCTAATGGTAAACCGCCTCTTTTAACATTAGAAGATTTGTCTGAGCACACCTTATTACATGATACGTCACGTAAAGACTGGAAACGCTGGTTTAAGCAAGTAGGGGTGAAAGGGGGGAATGTTAATCATGGCCCTATTTTTAGCCACTCAGCTATGGTTTTACAAGCAGCCTTACATGGTCAAGGTATCGCATTGGCATACAGTGTTCTAGCTAAACCTGACATTGACTCTGGACGCTTAGTTTGTCCTTTTAATGATGTGCTAGTCAGTAAAAATGCCTATTTCATCGTCTGTAGAGATAATCAAAAAGATATTGGTAAAATTACTGCTTTTAGGCAGTGGATGTTGGATATGGTTGAAGCAGAGCAAGAGCAGATTACAGATGGACAAATAAGTTAATGAATAACCAAGAAACAATTGTTAATGAAGATGGCAGTGAGATCAATATAATATTGAATACTGTGGAAAATGCGAAAGCATTTGTTATATTTGCCCATGGTGCAGGGGCCAATATGTCACATGAGTTTATGAATGATATATCTAAATTACTTAATGCATCGGGCATTGACGTATTGAGGTTTAATTTCCCGTTTATGGACAAAAGGGAGCTGACTGGTAAAAGATATCCTCCCGATAGAATGCCTAAGCTGTTGATTTGCTATGAAACGGTTATTGAACACGTAGTAGAAAAAAAACTGAATAAGGACTTACCTTTATTCATTGGTGGTAAGTCTATGGGCTCACGCGTTGCAGCAAGCTTAGTTGCTGATTCCGATCTATTAAAAAGCAGTTTACTAGATAAAATATCAGGTGTCTTTTGTATAGGTTACCCATTTCACCCAACTAAGAAACCTGAAAAATTACGTCTTGAACCTTTAGTCGAGGCCAATAAACCTATCTTAATTGTGCAAGGTGACCGCGATACTTTAGGTAATAAACTTGAGATTATCAGTTATCAGCTAGCTGAGCATTGTAAGTGTGTCTTTTTAGAAGATGGCGATCACAGTTTAAAACCACGCGTTAAATCAGGCTTTACTCTTCAGGCACATATGAAGCGTGCAGTGGAAGAAATAGTGTTCTTTACTGAAGCCTAATATGAGAATAAAAGATGATTTCTACTAATATAAATCAGCAACAGGATATAAATTTAAATCGTATGACAACTTTACCTAAATGCTTGATGATTATTGTTGGTATCAGTGGCTGTTTTTCTGTACTATTCGGCGCTTGGTTAGCACATGGTGGTCAAACATTGCCTGTGAATGTGCAATCTAGTTTGGCATCGGCACTACAATATCAATTTATTCATACTCTTGCGCTTTTAGCTACATTGATTTGGTTGAAAACAGTTAAGTCTTCTAAGGTCTTACTTAGTGCGAGTATTGCCTTTGCTGTCGGACTTTTATGCTTTTGCGGCACAATATATATTAAGTCTTTTTTTGAACTTGCCATTATCGGTAAGTTAACACCTTTTGGCGGCATTTCTTTTGCGGTTGCTTGGATATTGTTAGCGCTCGAAGGTAAAAATAATTTTTAACGACACTTTTAGTGTTAATACGCTTACGTTCATTATGCATTTTTTGCTGAACGTTAGATATAGAAGGTAAAAACAACATATGACCTCCATCGTATTATTTTGTCGACCAGGCTTTGAAAAAGAGTGTGGCGCAGAAATCCAAGAAAAAGCTGCTTGGAATGAAATGTATGGCTATTTAGAATTAAAGAAAAACCAAGGATTAGTTTTTTTTCACTTGCACGTGAGTGAACACGGTGAAGCATTGATGAATAAGTTACCGCTTAATCGACTAATTTTCTCTCGCCAGTGGTTCATTACAGTCACCGAAAAAATTGACCTTCCAGACTATAATCGCGTTGAAGCAATTACTGAAGCATTAGGTAATGATTGGCAATACAGTGATTTACGTATGGAAATGGCTGATGATAACGATGGTAAATCGTTAAGTAAGTTTTGTCGTAAGCTTTCTGTTCCTTTGCGCCAAGCATTACGTAAGAATAAAGTGCTTACTCAAAAGGGCAATAATTCAGCGAATGATCCTGAAGGTGCTATTTTACATGCGCTATTTTTAAGTGGACAAGAAGTGATTTTAGGCTTCTCATTAGCACGTAATAGTTCTCCACATGTTATGGGGATCCCTCGATTAAAGTTTCCTAGCGCATCCCCAAGCCGCTCAACGTTAAAGCTTGATGAAGCCTTTTTACACTTTATTCCTCGTGATGAGTGGGACGAACGGTTAACATCAGGTATGAATGCTGTTGACTTAGGGTCTGCTCCTGGCGGTTGGACTTATCAATTAGTGCGCCGTGGCATGATGGTCACAGCAATAGATAATGGCCCTATGGCAGAGTCCTTAATGGAAACGGGACAAGTAAAACATAAGATGATGGATGGCTTTAAGTATCTTCCAATGAAACAAAATGTTTATTGGTTAGTGTGTGACATGATAGAAAAACCACAACGTGTAGCTAAACTAATGAGTGAGTGGTTATTACATGGTCACTGTAAAGAGGCGATGTTTAACTTAAAGCTGCCGATGAAAGGTCGTTACCAACAAGTTACCAACGATTTACAAGCAATCAAAGATGCCTTTAGTAAACATGATGTAAAGTATGAACTTTATGCAAAACACCTTTATTATGATCGTGAAGAAGTGACCGTACATGCACGCTTACTTTCTCCTGCGCCATTAAGGGCTAAAGAGTAGTTATTCGCTTTTTAGTGTAATCAGCTAGTGCTGAAAATAAAAAAGCCATCAAGTTCATTACTGAACTTGATGGCTTTTTTGTATACTGTTTTCTATCTGGAAACTAGTACTTATAGTCTCTCAAGCACTGCTTGAGTAAAGTCAGTAGTACCATGAGTACCACCTAAATCACCGGTCGTTCTATCACCTGATGCAATAACATCAGTAATCGCAGCTCTGATTTTTTCTGCTTTATCGCCCATTTCTAAATATTCTAGCATTTGAATTGCTGCTAAAATCACAGACGTTGGGTTTGCTAAGTTTTTACCAGCAATATCAGGTGCACTACCATGAACTGCTTCAAAAATTGCACAGTCTTCACCAATGTTAGCGCCTGGTGCCATACCAAGCCCGCCGACTAATCCAGCACATAAGTCTGATAATATATCGCCAAACAAGTTAGTCGTTACAATAACGTCAAATTGTTCTGGATTCATAACCAGTTGCATACAGCAATTATCAACAATCATTTCTGTTGATTCGATTTGTGGGTAACGTTGAGCAACTTCACGAGCAACTTTTAAAAATAAGCCAGAAGTTGATTTTAGGATATTTGCTTTATGAACCGCTGTTATTTTTTTACGACCTTCTTTGATCGCAGTCTCGTAAGCAAAGGTTAATATTTTTTCAGCACCTTCACGAGTAACTATACTCATTGCTTGTGCTTCACAACCATCTTCAGAAGTTACTTGGCCAGCCCCTGAATACATGCCTTGAGTATTTTCACGCACTGTTAAAATATCGATGTTTTCGTAGCGTGCTTTAGTACCCTTAAATGATAAGACAGGACGAAGGTTTGCGTACAATTTAAATTGCTTACGTAACGTTACGTTAATAGAAGTAAAACCTTCACCAACAGGAGTCGTGAGAGGACCTTTTAAGGTTATTTTGTTCTTTTCGATAAGGTTGATAGTCTCTTCTGGTACTAACTCACCATGCTTTTCTAAGGCTGTTAAACCCGCATCTGCGAATTCATAATCAAAATCACATCCAGCTTTATCTAATATTTTAATCGTAGCATCGATAATGCTAGGACCGATACCGTCGCCAGGAATTACCGTGATGGTTTGTTTAGTCATTAAGTTCACCTTGTCATAATACTTCGGGGGTAATATGTCGTCTCATAATCTGTACTAAGCGACAACATACATTAAATTAATTGCGTACTGCACAGCTGAGATATTAAAACGTCAGCCCAGTGCTTTTAATAGGGCATTTTATATCATGGAAATGCTATGTATGCGAGCTTGAAAGCTTTTACTGAGGCCGACATTGTGTCGATATATCGGCGGCCTAGAAACTTAACAAAAGATAGTAGAGGGTTAGGTTGTGAGTAGCAATCTGACTTTAGTCTATAGTTAGCGCATTTTTACTTTTGATTGAATGATTTTTAACAATACCCCATTGCTCAGGGTAATTATCTCCTAAACCAATTTCTTTAAGCGCACCATTTACAAATAAAAGAAAAGTACATTCATCTTGCGTAGTAATACCATCTGATTTTACGTGCTGTGTGCGATAAAACATAACTTGATAGTTCACTTCATCAATCGTTCTTGCTTCAGTGATATCTGGGCTGCCTAATTGAGTTAATGCTTGTTCAAAAGTAAAGTTATCTAACGTTACTTTTGCAATGAATTGTCGATTATAGGCTTCCCTGTCTTTCCATTTCATTTGATCAGGGCTGTCATCATAAAAAGTAATAACAAGGGCAACAAAAATGCCGTAAACCGAAAGGGCAAGTAGAATTCGGCCAATTATTTTTTTATTCATAGTTTTTTGTCTTTTTATATTAGCTTTGTTCATCATTAATGCTGTTTATATTAGCATTAATTTCTGGTGTAGATGAAGGCATTGTTAAGCGTATATCTTTTAAATTAAAGCCTAAAGGAATATCTTGTTTTAACGTTAACAACTTTCTCGCTAAATCCATTTGCTCTAGGCTTTGTGTTAGTTTATCAGCAAGCGATTCTTTCAAATCAGAGGCTTCGAGTACTGCCTTTAAAGAACCGTATTGGTTAAGTAACTTTGCGGCATTCACTTGACCTATGCCGCTAACACCTTCAATTTTATTAGTATTATCGCCAGTCAACGTCCAAAAATCTATCAGTTGAGACGTTTTGACACTAAATTTATTTTGCACATGCTCTTCATCCAAATAACGGCGATTAAAATAATCATAAACACGGATGTTAGGGTTGAGTAGAGGTAGAAAACCCTTATCGGTTGAAATAATGGTGACTTTTTGACCGTGCAGTGCCATTTTTACCGCTAAGGTAGCGATAAGGTCATCCGCTTCATCTTCGTCAGACGTGAGTGAATCAACCCCTTGCTCCATAAAAGCATCTTGTATGTCTATTAATTTATTCGCAAGATGGTCTGGCATTTGTTTTCTGCCTTTTTTATAACCCTCAAAAAGCTGATAACGCCAGCAAGGTTGTTGGCTATCAAATACAGCTAATGCATGTGTTGGCTGGTGCTGGTCGATGATTTTTACTAAAGCATTTACACAGGTATTTTGTGTATTAAATAATACTTGTTGTAAGGTATTTGCAGAGAGCTCATCGTCGTGATCCTGTTTTATTTGGATAAAAGGACGCTCTTGCACAGCGTACACACGACGAATTAAGTTTAGCGCATCAATGAGTATTAAGTGAGCGGACAATATTAACCCTCAATAACTTTATAACAGGGAATATACTCACTACCAGGTAGCTTCATACGTTGTTGTTTCACAAATGAAGCAAGTAGTTTATCCATCAGAGCCATGATCTTTTGATCTCCAGATATTTCAAAAGGACCAAATTCTCGAATTGCTTTAATGCCACCTGATTTTACATTACCTGCAACTATTCCTGAAAACGCGCGGCGTAAATTAGCGGCGAGTTCAGCTGTTGGGAGATCATAGCTGATATTCAAGTTGGCCATATTCTCATGCGTAGGTTCAAAAGGGTGCTGAAAGTCATCAGCAATCATAAGAGACCAATTAAAGTGATAAGCATCACCGGTTTCTTTTCTATGTGCCAGTACTTTATCTAAACCGTGCTTCATTACTTGGGCTACTTTAACAGCATCATCAACGACTATCTGATATAACGATTGTGCTTTTTTGCCAAGAGTGGCACCGATGAATAGATCAATTTCATTAAAGTATTCAATCGCGTTTGCCGGGCCTGTAAGAATAATAGGTAATTGTTGCTCAGCATTTTTTTCGTTGAGCATAATACCCAAAATATAGAGCAATTCTTCGGCCGTTCCTGCTCCACCGGGGAATATGATTATGCCGTGTGACATGCGCACAAATGCTTCTAGGCGTTTCTCAATATCGGGCATGATTACCAATTCATTGACTATCGGATTTGGTGGTTCAGCGGCAATTATACTTGGTTCAGTTAAGCCAATATAACGACCTTCTTTAATACGCTGCTTCGCATGACCAATAGTTGCGCCTTTCATAGGACCTTTCATCGCGCCAGGACCACAACCGGTACATATATTAAATCCGCGTAAACCAAGTTGGTAACCGACATCTTTAGTATATTTATACTCATCG
Source organism: uncultured Colwellia sp. (assembly GCA_913058405.1). Lineage (GTDB taxonomy): Bacteria > Pseudomonadota > Gammaproteobacteria > Enterobacterales > Alteromonadaceae > Colwellia. The sequence goes on from CAJXRC010000074.1 coordinate 6,892, forward strand.
TGCTTTATTGAATGACCGCCCCAGCATGTAACTAAGTTTGGCTCGGTTTCTGGCAGAATGGCGTCCGCATTTCTTAAAATATCAAAAGTTGCATCGGTGATACCTTCCGATGAGCAAGGCATTGTTCTGTAGCGACTATGAAGAAAAAGAATATCGCGTAATACGGCAGAAAGGTGCTCTCTAATACCTCGGATTATTTTGTCGTCAACAAAAGCGTGTGTTGGAGGGTTTTTTAAATCAATTTTAACGCCACGTTCACGTCTTAATACATGTATTTCGAAGGATAGATACTTTTGATAAATTTCTTCGGCATCATCCGTATTTGAGCCGGCGTTGAGGACAGCGAGGGAACAATTTCGATAAAGGGTATATAAGGCACTGCTGACTGAATGCTGTAGTTGGTCAACTTCTGCTTGTGAAAGCAAGTTCATATTTCCAACCGGATTAATTTGAGTATGCATAGCTCACTCCTGTTATGCTAATAACTTATGATAAAATACAGCTGTTCTGGTGAGAGGGATAGGCTTGATCAAGTCGTTATTTGATAACGCTACTTTACATAAACAACTTGGTTCTTGCCTTGTTTTTTAGCTTTATACATTGCTTGATCTGCGCGTTCAAAAGCAATATGGATATTATCGTCAGGTTTTATATGCGTTGCGCCAATTGAAAGGGTAATGCTGACCTTATTACTTTTAAATTTAAAAGGTAGGCGAGCTACGAAGTTATTCAGAGCATTGAGTTCTGAAAATAAAGCATCTTCTTCTATTTTAGAATAGATCATAACAAATTCTTCGCCACCGTAGCGCCCAACAAAAACACCTTTAGTAACATTTTTTACAATTGAATTGGCGATAACTTGCAGTGTTTTATCTCCTGCAGTGTGGCCATACGTATCATTTATCTTTTTAAAGTCATCAATATCAATAACGGCCAAGGCAAGCTGAAATGGCTTACGATGAAAACGAATCATAGCTTTAGCAAAAAAGTCATCAAAAGCGGCTCTATTAGCAAGCTTGGTTAGTGCGTCTTGCATACTTTTTCTTTGCTGTTCAGCAAGTTTTTCTTCAAACATGTCACTTTGTTGTTCAAGTTGCTCAACTTTTGCCGACATATCATTGAGCTTATCGGCTAATTGCTGATGATTTTGTTGTTCAAATTTCGATTTTTGCTCTAACGTATTAGATATTACTTGTAGTTTTTCGTTTATATCTTCTTTTACTTGCGTCAACGTTAACGCTTTTTCAACAGTTCCTGTCATATCTAGCAGTTGACTTTGTAACTTTTGATTGATTATATCGTTCGTTTTTTGTGAATTCGCCTGCGTAACAATTGTTTCTTTAACAGCACTTTGTACCGTTGTTAACGTGGCACTTAGACTCGTTAAAAAGTTTTTAGCATTTTTTTGCTCGTCTTTAAAATCAGCGACAATAACATCAAAAATATCAATGAAATTTTGCAGCACTTTCTCACTTGATTGATTAGTCATCAGCTTTTTCTTAATGGCTAATAAATCACTGGTGTGCGCTTTAGATAAGGGTAAAGCACTGAGTGATACTGAAATCTTTTCAAGAAACAGAGCATCCAGCACTATAGCGCCAATTTCTACAGCGTTTTTACTCTCTGGTGAAGCAACCGGAGGTGCCTGTAAAATACCTTGATTAGGCATACCACTTTTGGCTTTTAATGCATGGTCATAAAAGGTTAACAGTTGGCTTAATAGGGGAATATATTGGATTAGAGAATCTTTACTCTCTTTCGCATCGCTTAATAACGCCCGCAGATCTCTACGCAAATCCCCAGGTAAGCCATTTATTTTTTGTAAGCTTTCACCTGCTTGATTAAACTGTTCTTGCACATGGGAAATGTTTTTTCTATTGCTTATGCTGTGTTGTTGTAACAGTTTTGAAATGACTGAAATTTTATCTTCGATATCACTGATAGGAGCTGACTTGCTAAATAAAGTTCTTAATTGCGCCAGACGGTTATCGAGTTCAAGATCAATACCTTTGGAAATTAAGGTTAATTTACCAATAAATTGAATGAGCAGATTAGATTGTAGATTAAAATCATCTTCTAGTGAACTACGAGACTCGATTGCGGTATCAAGTTTTCTTTTTAGTGCAACTAGTTGCTTTTGCGCAACAGAACTGTCATTCATAAAACCAATAAATCCTTAATGAAGAGGGATAGTTAGTGCGTAAAATAGTCAAAATAACATGATTAATGTTTTCTATACTGCTATTTATCTAGATAACTAATTTATTACGATTACTTTATTCCTATTATAAGACAGTTTATACCATAAAAATGTTATTTATCAGTATGTGAGTGAAAAAAAATTACTTTCATTGCTCCATAGTAAATTTTGGTAGTATTGAGCATTTTTTCATGGGTAAAATAGCGCCATATTCTGCCAACTACTTTCTGTATCAATAATGAGAGAATTCACTCACATGTTTACCTTTAAAAATAAGTTAATAATGGCGATCGCGTTATTTTTAACACAACTATCTTCCGCTCTGGCGAGTGTCCAAGTTAACATTAATGTAAAACAACCAGCACATCATCTGGCAGTCGTAGAGCTTAAGTTTGATCAAATTAATGAAAATAAGATTAACTTTTATCTACCAACCTGGCGAACTGGGCGATATGAAACACTCAACTTAGCCAATGGAATTCGTCAATTTGTTGCTAAAGATGGCCAGGGTAATGTGCTGATATGGAAAAAAATAGATAAAAGCACTTGGCAAGTGGAAGGAACTTTACATAAAAAAATTACGTTAACTTATCAGGTTTATGCAAATCAATTAGCGAAAAGAACTCGCCATATTGATGATAGTCATGCTTTTTTAGATAGCTCTGCTGTTGTGATGTACTCAAAGGAAAGTAGAGCTGAACAGCACATCATTCAACTTTCAGTTCCCAAATCATGGAAGAGCTTTTCGGGACTTGAAACAGGTAAAAACAGCCATCAATTTATAGCCAACAACTATGATCAATTAGTCGATTCGCCTATCGAAACTGGTATTAACGAACATCACGAATTCAGCGTTGATAATCGACAATATGAACTGGTTATTTGGGGAGAGGGGAATTACGACAGCGCTAAAATGGTTAAAGATTTACAAGTCTTGGTAAAGCAAAGTAAACATGTTTGGCAGGGTTATCCATTTAAGCGTTATGTATTCATGGTGCATGCAACGAGCGGTGCTCGTGGTGCAACAGAACATGTTAATTCAACTATTATTCAGCGATCACGTTTTAAATTTTCTACCCGAAAAGACTATCTTAGTTTTATCGCAGTTGCCGCTCATGAGTTTGTTCATACTTGGAATGTAAAACAGTATCGTCCAGAGGGCATTGTGCCTTATGATTACCAGCAAGAAAATTATTCTAACTTGTTATGGTTAGTAGAAGGTTCTACCAGTTATTTACAATACCAACTGTTATTACGTGGTCATTTAATGACGACAGACGAGTTTTTTAGTGCCTTAGCTAAACGTATTACGGCACATCGCCATAAGCCAGGAAAAGAAAATCAAAGTGTTGCGCAAGCAAGTTTTGATGCATGGATAAGTGAAGGAGGGGACTACGGTAACAACCACAGTGTAAATATCTATTCCGAAGGCTTCTTGGCCTCTTGGTTACTTGATTTCGATATTCTCACTAAAACTGAATTATCGAAAAGTTATCGTAATGCACACAATCAGCTATACCAGCAACATCGTCTGCCAAATAGTTATAAAGAAGAAGATGTTTTAACTATATTAAAGAAAATAACAGGTGATGATTATCAAGCTTGGTGGCAAGAAAACATCCAAGGAATAACGAAAATTGATTTCCACCTTTTGTTGGAAAAAGCGGGTCTACAAATGACATACGCTAAAGGTGAAAAAGATAAAGCCAGCGAGCAATCTAAAGTATGGACTGGTCTTAAAGTTAAGGTTGAAAATCACGATACAATTGTTTCATCGGTAGAAAGAAATAGCCCAGCTTGGCAGGCCGGATTGACCACAGAAGATATCATCGTCGCTATAGACGGATTACGTATGGCTGACAATGAACTTGAAAATCGTTTAAAAGACTTTAAACCTAAGGATACTATTACCTTTTCTTATTTTCGCAGAGATAAGTTAAAAACAGCAACGATTAAGTTGGCTGCAATAGCTAAGAATAAGTTGAAAATTATCCCTATTGCAAAACCAAGTGATGGGCAAAAAGCATTTTTTAAAGCATGGACAGGTCTAGACTTTCCAAAAGATAAGTAACTGAGAAAAGCATTAGGGTCTGTTGAACTTTTTAGGTTGTTTTTACATAAATTTGTTAGGTATTTATACAAGGCTGAGCCTTTGTAATGTGGTTGTTCAGGACAATGTTTTCCTGCACTGTCTAATAAGCGACATCCATGTCGCGCCACATAAAAAGGCAAGAGCGACGTAAATATGACCAACAAATACTGTCCGAAGGATTCAGCTAAAAGCGTGTTACTTTTTGTTGAGTAGTATTTGCTTAGAATGACTAGGCTAAACACTACTCGCCGCGATTTAAACGTTTTTATCTCGAATAAAATTTAACCGCGAATGATCAACAGATCCTAAAGTGAGTATATTAATTCGCTTTAATGCTTCATTTATCTGCTAGAAATACTGTCTGTTATTGGCGTAATGTTCTAGCGAAAGGTGCTTTTTCTGTATGACTACTACGAAATGGGTTGATATCTAACCCGCCACGACGAGTGTATCGTGCAAAAATAGTTAACTCGTCAAGTTGACAAAACTCCTGTAAATCACAGTAAATCCTTTCAACACATTGTTCATGAAATTCATTGTGTTGGCGAAAGGAAATTAAATATTTTAATAGCGCTGAGTGATCAATAGCCTGACCACGATAGTGAATATAGACGCTTGCCCAATCTGGTTGATTGGTTATTAAACAGTTAGACTTTAATAGATGACTGACTAAATGCTCTTCAACTTGAGAACTTTCAGTTTTATCTTGTGCTGTAGCGAGTAGTTTTGCGTCATATTGGTAGTTATCGATACTAATATCTTCACCATCAATACAAAAACAATTGTCTGTTTTTGTGGCAATATCTAAAGCAGGACAGTGATCAACACCAAATAAACTTACGTTCGCTTGAGCACCCGCAATTTTTGATAAATCTTTAGCTAATATTTGCTCTACCTCTTTAACACTAGCAAAGCGTGTTTGATTAAAACTGTTTAAATAGAGTTTAAACGACTTTGACTCAACAATGTTTTCACTAGTACAAGCAAAGCGAAATTCAGCTACGGCGACAACCGGTTTACCTTTGTTATTAAGCCAAGATAATTCATACCCATACCAAACATCTTCACCGACAAAAGGTAAATTGCTTTGATTTAGCGCTAAGTCATCCCTATTTAAACTTCTAGGTACTCCTTGTAGCAAATCTGCGGTATATTCGCTGCAATATTGTGTACTTTTACCCAGTGTTAATTTGCTGAGTTCCGTTGCATTTTGATAATTGGCCATAAATTTTTCAGTAGTGAGCTAGTATCTCGCTATTTTAAAGGATCTTTTCTTTATATGACATCTACAAATAAAACTTTAACACAAACACTTTTAAACTTTAGTAATGACTATGGTCAATACCATATTGAGCAATTTGGGCATCTTCCTACAGTAGAGCGTGATGAAGAATGGTTATCCCCTTGTGAGTTGGACTTACACGATACTACTCATCATTATTGGCAAGGTGTTGCCATGAAAAATGAGCAAGTACCTAAAGATACAGAAGAAATGCTTTCTTTTGCTAATGTAGAGTCAGCATTGAATATTGAGTTACACCCAGATATTAAAATATATTTCACCACTATGTTTAGTGGCGATATTGAAGCGAAGTGTGATGAAGGAGAGCTATCTCTTCTTTTTGCTTGGAATAAAGAAGATTTTGAACGATTACAAGAAAATATTATTGGTCATATCTTAATGAAGCAAAGATTAAAACAAGAGGAAACTATTTTTTTCGCTGTGACTAATGAAGAAGACATGATTATCTCTTTAGATAATAATACTGGGGAAGTTTGGGTCGAGCGGGTTGGCTGTAAGCCGCATAAAAAAATTAGCGACTCGTTAGTTGAATTTATACGTCAATTAACACCAAGTAGTACTGTGAGCGAAAAAGAATAAAATTTAAGTAATTATTATTTTTTAGTAAGCTGCTCACCTAAATTATTGATGAGCAACTTCATTTCAGCTAGCTCTTTTTTCAACTCCGTTAGCTCTATGGCTAACGATTGTTGAATCACTTTTTTTATCACGCCATTTTCAAGTAAAGACTCCAGTAATTCTGACGTGTTTTTTGTTGATAAATCATCATTAACGTCTTGTTTTTCATTGATAGTAGCAGCAATGAAATCTGGTTGGTGTTGCCAATTTTTAAGTGTATTAATTACCGTCGCTAATGGTGCACGTTGGGTTAGCTTGGCTTTTACTAATGCAACTGTAGGTTTTGTACCAGCGTTAGCTAGTTGATTTGCGCAGGTTAAAATTTCATCGATAATTGTCATTTTGCTTACTGATTTAAATATAGTTAATTAATTTAACTATATTTTAGCCAATATAGCTAAAGATGTCTCTATTTTCATTTTCTTAATTTTTAAAGTTCTTTAAATTCAATGCTTTACTTACTTGGCTTGTTTGTTGCTCTAATACATTTGAGCATTATAATAAATAGTAAAATACTTTAGGAAATATCGACATGAAAAAATCAATAATCGCTTTACTGATTGCAGCACCACTTGCCATGACATTATCTGGCTGTGTTATTAAAATAAATGATGATGGCATTGAGCATGGCATGGTTGGAGACGGTGAAGAGCGAACATATGAAAACCGTAAGAAAATTTCCAAAATACAATTAGGCACTTCTTTTATGGACATACAAGAAAAGTTAGGTGTTTCTGACTTTTCTGAGACTTATGCTGAAGGTGACAATACCGTGCGCGTTTTATATTATCGAACTCAGCGTAAACATAAAGATGGTTTAACGACAAAAGATGAGTGTACTTTTCTACAGTTTATTAATGGTCAGCTAGTCGAAACAGGTAATGGTGGCGATTATTCAAAGATTGATCAGGTTAAAGCTAATTAATTCTTAGCCTTAAAGCTCTTGCATTACAGCGGACTTTTTATCTCTACCGATATGGCTGAAGGTTTTTATAAAACTGATTATATTTGACCTATTTGAAATTATACTGGTATGGTGGGTTGTTAGATAAAAAACAATCCACCGTCAGAGTAGAGGCAATAATGAGTGAGACAGTATCGGTAGAAAGTAGTGTTGATAGTAATATAAATCAAGACGTTAATATTCGAGCGACTTATTTAGGAGCTCATGAGTTGAAGTTAGCTGCGTCACTTTTATATCAAGCCTATCATGATGACCCCGTTTTTTTAGACATCTTTAAGGGTGACAAAGAAGACTACGAACAACGTCTTCGTGGCGCAATTCGGGAAGAACTTAATGCTTTCTGGCAAGCTAAACAACCTATGATTGGTTTGTATCTTGGCGAAGCTATGGTTGGTGTTGCTTGCATTAATAGTCCTGACGAAAAATTAACAAGTGATCGTTTTTGGCATTGGCGCTTAAAAATGCTGTTGAATGCCGGTTACTTTAGTACAAAGAATATGATGCAAAAAGAACAAACAGTATTGGCTGCAGTACCGTTAAAAACTTTTCATTTTTTATCTTTTATTGCTGTTCACCCGCTACACCAACAACATGGTTTTGGTTACTATTTAATGGCTGCTGTAAATACTGTTCTTGATGAACATCCAGAAAGTGAAGGGGTTGCTGTCTACGCGACATCAGGTAAGTTTAAAGAGTTTTTTAAACAAGTTGATTATCATACAGTCAAAGAAGTCGCTGTTGGCAATGTTTGCGGTACTGTGATGGTGCACTATCGTGATAAAGAAGAATAAATTTTCTCTACTTTTCTAAAGCCATTTCTGGTTTCATTTGTCTTCGTTTAACTTCCCAATAAAAATAGCACTGTTAAAGTGCTATTTTTTTTGTAAGACATGTCTTACATCGCTGTGAGATATATTGGCAATTCACACTGTAATAATTAACCGCTAAAAATAAGCCGCTGATTTTAAAGGGTTAATTTATGTTGGTGGTTATTGCATCATTTTTACATTTAGATTTTAGTTGTAACCCTTCTTCGATGAAAAGTAATTAAGTGTATTATTAACCTTGTCAGGAAGACAAGGAGCAGGGGGCTTCAGCATTATTCGTAATGCGATTAAGGAAAATAAAAGTTACTGAGATGGAATCTAGTAATTTAGGGACTTACCGAGGACGGTAAACATAACTCAAGGATTGAGTTGATAAAGTTGGATGCAATGGATGCTATTCAAGGAAGATATAAGTAAGGATGCTTGTGTCAGGTAAAAAGGAGAGCCTAAGGCAGGATGCTTTAATTTTAATAAGACTTTGGTGTTATTTAAAATAGGGTTTATTAGGGAGGCTTTAAGGATAAAGTCTAGTGGTTGGATGCCACTATGGAGTACATGAAAGGATTAGGCTGACGAAAAGCCAATGTCAGGAAGACATTAATTATGGATGATTAAATGAGAAACTATATTTTTCTCTAAATGGATATGAGTGGACTCATAAAGGATTTACTAAGGATAGTTGTTCAAGGAAGAAGTGAGATCATATATATGTGTGCCGGATGCACCATATAAGCTAGTTATAGAAATGCGACTCAATGAGTCGCATTTTTTATTTGTGCAAAACGGTTACTATTATAAAAACTTATTCGATCCGCCTCACTTTTTATTTATCCATTCTCGCTCACCTACGAGCAAAACATATAATAACGACTACGTTCCTTGTAAGACATATCGTACATCAGTGTGAGATATGTTGGCAATTTTTACTAAATCATAAAAAAATAAATATTATCTACTTGATTAGCAAGGATAAAAGGTAAAGGTGGGATTGTTGCAGTACGGTTACATTTAGATCTTTATTGTTAACTACTTTAATAAATGAAATTTAGATGTAGTATTAATCATGTCAGGAAGACAAGGAGCAGGGGGCTTCGGCATTACTTGTAATGCGATTACGGACGATACTGTTGCTAAGATGGAATCTAGCAACTTAAGGACTTACCTAGGACGGTAACATAACTCAGGGATTGGGTTAGAACAACGGGATGCAATGGATGCAGTTCAAGGAAGATATGAGTAAGGATGCTTGTGTATGATAAAAGGAAAACCTGAAGCAGGACGCTTTAATTTTAAATAACACATTGCTGTTATTTACAATAGGGTTTAACAGGGAGGCTTTAAGGATGAAGTCTAGTGGTAGGATGCCACTATGGATGATATGAACAAGGATGTGGCTTGGAAAGGATAACCAAGGTCAGGAAGACAATAGTTATGGAAGGCTATTATGATGGAATGTTAGCTAAGGATAGTTAATTAAAGGATAAAACATGGAGTTGTGGAATTGTATATCAGGAAGAAATAGGGTCAGGAAGACACTAATTATGGATGATTAAACAGGGGACTTAATTGTTGCCCTATATGGATATGAAAGGACGCATAATAGATTGACTAAGGATAGTTATTCAAGGACGAGATGAGATCATTAATATGAGTGCAGGAAGCACCGTATAAGCTAGTAATAAAAGTGCGACTCCTTGAGTCGCATTTTTTATGTTCAAATTATAATCCTTTCTCATTTGTCTCAATAATCGACTGGTGAAAAGCACTCTCAACTGATATCGTTTGTTTTAAATCTCACATTATCCTGATGAATTACAAAGTAACTTGAAAGTTGGACTGTATATGTTGGAAATCTTAGCAAAGCTTTCAGGAAAACTACTACCCTTTCGTAAGTTGATCTATCTAGCTATGGTGCTTCTAGTGGGAGTTATTATTACTCAGTTGTTACAAATACCCTCGCCAGCAAAGCCATCCAATGCCTTTAGTATATTAAGTTTAGTCGGGTTAATATGGTTACTTCTATTTAATATATTACTTTCAACATTTCATAACATCCCAAGGGTTGATGGTGAAAAAAAAGGTAGGTTGGCGTTAGTTAAAATTAAAGTGAAAAGATGCTTTTATCATTTTTTAGCAATATTATTTATCGGATTAACGTTAGTGATTGTTTTTTTATCTGTGCGCATGCTACGCATATAAACTAAACACGTATATTAAAAAAGGAGCCATTAAATGGCTCCTTTTTTATCATTACGTGATCATAATACAATGAAAGTTGTAACCATAAATGCAATGGATATTACTCGATAATTATTATTTTGTTGCCGCTTTCATATCACTAACAAAACTTGCTAAATCATGCAGCATTTTACTATTATCAGCTAAGTTATCTTCAATAATTTTAACTACTGCTGAACCACTAATTGCACCGAGTGCGCCTGCTTTAAGTGCCTCTTTAACTTGTTGTGGTGTTGAAATACCAAATCCAAGCACGGGAGGCGCAGCATGATACTCTACTAAGCTTTCAATTAACTTATTTGCTGTGCTATTAACCGTGTTTTTGGGACTTTCAGCACTATCTACACCAGTCACGCCGGCGCGACTTAATACCTGTCTCTTATACACATCTGACGCTGCCGACGAAGAGGATAGTGTAGA
>CAJXRC010000075.1 GCA_913058405.1 uncultured Colwellia sp.
GTTTGTTGGGTATTTATACAAGGTAGAGCCTTTGTCATGTGGTTGTTCCACATAAAAAGGCGATAACGCCGTAAAAATGACCAACAAACGCTGTCCGAAGGATCCGTCTCAAAGCGCTTTTCTCTTTGTTGAGTAATATTTGCTTAGAGTAACTAGGCTACACACTACTCGCCGCGATTAAAGCACTTTTATCTCGAACAGAATTTAACCGCGAAAGATCAACAGACCCTAGTCAATTATAAGAACAGAGAAGGAATAATTTATGTTTAGTCGTATCAAAGAAGATATCAATAGTGTCTTTGATAGAGATCCTGCCGCTCGTACTAGTTTTGAGGTTATCCTCAACTACCCGGGCTTACATGCAATTTGGATTCACCGATTAAGTTATAGGTTATGGTGTGCTAATTGGAAACTTTTAGCACGAGTAATATCTACGTTTTCTCGTTGGTTAACCGGGATTGAGATCCACCCAGGCGCTAAATTAGGTCGTCGTGTCTTTATTGACCATGGTATGGGTATTGTTATTGGTGAAACAGCTGAAGTTGGCAATGACGTTACGCTTTATCACGGCGTCACCTTAGGTGGAACTAGCTGGAAAGCAGGGAAACGTCACCCAACACTTGAAGATAATGTTGTTATAGGTGCTGGTGCGCAAGTACTTGGGCCAATAACTATTGGTAAGGGCGGAAAAGTTGGCTCTAACTCAGTTGTTGTTAAAGACTTGCCGGCTAATGCTACTGCGGTAGGTATTCCAGGTCGAATTGTACCAGATAAACACAGTAAAGATGAAAACCAGCAACGAGAAGAAGTTGCTAAAAAATATGGTTTTGATGCATATGCTGTATCACATGATAATCCGGATCCTGTTGCTAAAGCTATTGGTCGTTTACTTGATCACATGCACTTAATGGATGATAGGGTGAGTGAGCTTTGCAAAGAAATTAACACTTTAGGTGGCGATATTTGTCCTAAAAACCTGCCTGAATTACGAGTGGGCGAGTTTGTTGAAGATGAAAAGGCAGCTGCAGAGCGCCGTGAAAATAAAGTGGCAAGCTTTGATCCTGAAATCTAACATCCTCTTAAACGTAATAGTTGACTAAAACAGTCAACTATTACTTCTCGCATGACATATCATGGTGTATAATACCTGAGTAAACTACTAGGGTATTTACTTGACTAATCTGTAAGGTTATGTAAAATTGCGCATCATTTGCTATATAAGGCATGTACATTATGTTTTCTGCCAAATGGTTTTAATTTAGTCATCCTTCTAAATTGATGTTTTGAGTACACCAACATAGTGTTTGAGAGCAGATTATGAAACTTACTTCTAAAGGTCGTTACGCAGTTACTGCCATGTTAGACGTTACTATTCATGCAGTGTCTGGACCTGTATCTTTGGCTGATATTTCAGAGCGCCAAGGTATATCTTTGTCATATTTAGAGCAACTTTTTTCACGTTTACGTAAAGAAGGGCTTGTGACAAGTGTTCGTGGTCCTGGTGGCGGCTATCGCTTGGGCAGATGTTCAGCACAAATTGCAGTTGCAGATGTTATTTACGCTGTGAATGAGAGTGTTGATGCAACTAAGTGCTCGGGTAAAGGAAATTGCCAGGATGGAGAGCAATGCTTAACTCATTCCCTTTGGGAAGGATTAAGCCAACGTATTGAAGAATTCTTGAAAAATATCACTTTAGCTGAATTAGTTGCAAAAGGTGATGTACAAGCAGTTTCTAAACGCCAAGATAAATTACATATCAATGCTCACAAAAGCATAGCGTTAGAAACACTAATAACCACAAAAGATGTAATGAACGACTGGTCATAACTAGTCGCGTCGAATTAGATATTTACCATCGGAGAGAGTTAGCGAATGAAGCTTCCTATATATTTTGATTATTCAGCTACTACACCAGTAGATAAGCGCGTAGCAGAAAAAATGATGCAGTACATGACCAATGATGGTCACTTTGGTAACCCTGCATCTCGTTCACATAAATTTGGTTGGCAAGCTGAAGAAGCGGTTGATATCGCTCGTAATCAAATTGCTGAACTAATTAATGCTGACCCTCGTGAAATTGTTTTCACGTCAGGTGCTACCGAATCAAACAACCTTGCTATTAAAGGTGCTGCTAATTTCTATAATAAGAAAGGCAAGCACATTATTACCTGTAAGACTGAACATAAAGCGGTACTAGATACGTGTCGTGAATTAGAACGTCAAGGTTTTGAAGTGACGTATCTTGATCCTGAAGCGAACGGTTTAATTGACTTAAATAAACTTAACGACGCTATGCGTGATGACACTATTTTAGTAAGTATCATGCAAGTAAACAATGAAATTGGTGTTATACAAGACATCAGTGAAATTGGTGAAATGTGTCGTGCGCGTAAAATTGTCTTTCATGTTGATGCCGCACAAAGTGCTGGTAAAATTAATATCGACATGCAGCTATTGAAAGTTGACTTAATGTCAATTTCAGCACATAAATTGTACGGACCTAAGGGTATTGGTGCGTTGTATGTGAGTCGTAAGCCGCGTATTCGCTTAGAAGCACAAACACATGGTGGCGGGCATGAACGTGGTATGCGTTCTGGTACTTTAGCGACACATCAAATTGTCGGTATGGGCGAAGCATGTCGATTAGCTAAAGAAGAAATGGCACAAGACCAAGCACATGTAACAGCAATGCGTGACCGTTTATGGGCTGGCGTAAATAGCATGGAACAAGTGTTTATTAATGGTGATGCTGATAAACGTTACCCTGGTAACTTAAATGTTAGTTTCAACTTTGTTGAAGGTGAGTCACTCATCATGGCATTGAAAGATTTAGCTGTATCGTCTGGTAGTGCATGTACTTCAGCAAGTCTAGAGCCATCTTATGTACTGCGTGCATTAGGCTTAAATGATGAAATGGCGCATAGCTCAATTCGTTTTAGCTTTGGTCGTTTTACTACTGAAGAAGAAATTGATTACGCAATCGACCTTATTAAAAATGCAATTGGTCATTTACGTGATATGTCACCACTTTGGGAAATGTTCAAAGATGGTATCGATTTAGATTCAATTGAATGGGCTGGTCACTAAGCGCTCTTTATAAGAATAGCTTAGTAAACAACGCATTATTTTAAATAACATTTAGTGTCAAATAATTTGTTATCAGGTACGTACCTGAAGTTTTTTGACACAATCTAGGAGAGCAACATGGCTTACAGCGAAAAAGTACTAGACCATTATGAAAACCCTCGTAACGTTGGTTCAATGGATAAAAACGATCCGTCAGTAGCAACTGGCATGGTTGGCGCACCTGCATGTGGCGATGTCATGAAATTACAACTAAAAATTTCTGATGAAGGCATTATTGAAGATGCAAAATTCAAAACTTACGGTTGTGGTTCTGCAATTGCCTCAAGTTCATTAGTAACTGAGTGGGTAAAAGGCAAATCTATTGACGAAGCTGGTGAAATTAAAAACACTGCGATTGCTGAAGAATTAGCTTTACCACCGGTAAAAATTCATTGTTCTATTTTGGCAGAAGATGCTATCAAAGCAGCCATTGAAGATTATAAGTCTAAACAAGGTAAATAACGGAGAAAACAATGTCTGTTACCATGACTCCTGCAGCAGCTGAACGAGTGCAATCTTTCATGCAAAATCGTGGCAAAGGACTTGGCCTCCGTTTAGGTATTAAAACCACCGGTTGTTCAGGTTTAGCTTATGTGCTCGAATTTGTTGATGATTTAAATGAAGATGATCAATTATTCAACATTGACGATGTCAACATTATCATCGACGAGAAGAGTCTTGTTTATCTTGATGGCATTGAGCTCGACTTTGTTAAAGAAGGCTTGAATGAAGGCTTTAAATTCACCAATCCCAACGCTAAAGGTGAGTGCGGATGTGGTGAGTCGTTTAATGTATAATGTTTAAACGCTTTGCAACTTGATTCAATTACGGCGTTGAAAGTGCTCATTGACTAACGTCAACTCCGCGCTTTCGCCTTGTCTTTGAACCAAGTTCCTTCGAGTTTAAAACATTATTAAAATTAAGCTTATTATAGCAAGCTTTTTAGACCATTTTTTCTAGGTATAAGTAGTGAATTACTTTCAATTATTTAACATTGAAGCCTCTTTTGATGTCGACATTCAAGAATTGTCATCTAGCTATCAGACTTTGCAAAAGACTGTTCACCCTGACAAGTTTGCCCATTCATCAGAACAAGAGCAGCGTATTGCAGTACAAAAATCTGCACAAATCAACGACGCTTATCAAACGCTAAAGAATCCATTACAACGTGCTGAATATATACTTGTGCAGCGCGGCGTTGAAATGCCGAACGAACAGCACTCTTTCCAAGATACGGGTTTTTTAATGCGTCAAATGGAATTGCGTGAAATGCTTGAAGACGTTAAGTTTTCAAGCAATGTAGATGCAGCTTTAGCTGATGTACAAAATGTATTGTCGAGTGAATTCTCGCAACTTTCTCAAGTAATGAGAACACAGATTAGTGAAAATAATGCAGCATCGAACCTCGCTGCATGCGATAATTTACGTAAATTAAAGTTTTATCAAAAATTAAATGTTGAAGTAGACCGTCTTGAAGACAGTTTATTTGATGACTAGCCTGGCTAGCACACGTTTTAACAGACAAGACTTTTGAATACGCTAAGAAAAACACTTGAACTTAAACTTAAACTAAATCATTGAATTAACATCATGGCTTTATTACAAATTGCAGAACCCGGTCAAAGTACCGTTCCTCACGAACACAGATTAGCTGCAGGCATCGATCTTGGTACCACAAATTCCTTAATAGCAAGTGTACAAAGCGGTAACGCAAGTACCTTAAGCGATGATCAAGGCCGTGATATATTGCCATCCATTGTTAGCTATCAGGCAGACAATATTTTAGTTGGTCAAACAGCTCAAGCACTTAGCATCGAAGATGCTCAGAATACGATTACCTCTGCTAAACGCTTAATTGGTCGCTCGCTACAAGATATTCAAAGCAAATACCCCTCTTTACCTTATGATTTCTGTGGTGATGAAAACCATCCTGAAATTATGACGAGACAAGGTGCTGTTAACCCAGTCCAGGTATCGGCAGAAATATTAAAAAGTTTAAATTTAAGAGCGCAAGCCGCTTTAGGTGGAGAGCTTACTGGTGTTGTTATCACTGTGCCGGCTCATTTTGACGATGCTCAAAGACAAAGCACTAAAGATGCAGCAAAAATAGCGGGTATTAGTGTACTGCGCCTATTAAATGAACCAACAGCTGCTGCTGTAGCTTACGGCTTAGATTCAGGTCAAGAAGGTGTAATTGCTGTTTATGATCTAGGTGGTGGCACCTTTGATATTTCAATTTTACGTTTAAATAAAGGCGTGTTTGAAGTGTTAGCGACTGGTGGTGATTCTGCACTGGGTGGAGATGATTTTGATGTTGCTTTGGTTGATTATTTTGTTGAACAAGCGGGTCTTGTAAGACCTTTATCACCTTCACTAGAACGCCAATTAATGCAGCAAGCTTGTTTTGCTAAAGAGCAATTAACGGCTAAAGAACAAGTTGATATCACTATTTCACTTGATGATAATAGTGATTGGCAAACAAGTTTAACTAAAGCACAATTAAACGAACTTATTGGCTCTTTAGTTAATAAAACGTTACGTGCTTGTCGTCGCACGCTTAAAGATGCTGATATCACCATAGATGAAGTTATCGAAGTTGTTATGGTAGGTGGCTCAACTCGCGTACCATTAGTACGTAGCGAAGTTGAAAAACATTTTAATAAAAAGCCATTAACGTCAATTGACCCTGATAAAGTGGTCGCTATTGGCGCTGCAATTCAAGCGGATGTATTAGTGGGTAATAAACCTGATAGTGATATGTTATTACTTGATGTTACACCTTTATCTCTTGGTTTAGAAACCATGGGTGGCTTAGTAGAAAAAGTTATTCCACGAAATACCACAATCCCAGTTGCAAAGGCACAAGAATTTACCACGTTTAAAGATGGTCAAACAGCCATGGCTGTTCATGTATTACAAGGTGAGCGTGAATTAGTTGATGATTGTCGTTCTTTAGCACGCTTTGAATTACGTGGCATTCCTGCAATGACTGCTGGTGCGGCGCATATTCGCGTTACATTTAAAGTTGATGCAGATGGTTTGCTCTCTGTATCGGCAATGGAAAAATCTTCTGGTGTGGAATCAAGCATTGAAGTTAAACCTTCCTTTGGTCTTGATGACAACAAAATTAGTCAGATGATCAAAGATTCCATGAGCAATGCCGCAGATGATATGCAAGCACGTATGTTAAAAGAGCAACAAGTTGAAGCTTCGCGTGTTATAGAGTCGGTTCAAGCTGCTTTGTTAGCTGACAGTAAGTTACTTACTACCGATGAAGTAACGATAATTGAAAGCGCGATTAAGTCACTTGCTCAGGTTAGCCAAGGCCAAGAAGTTAAAGCGATAGAAAATGCACTCGATAGGTTAAATGACAGTACAGCAGTATTTGCTGAACGTCGTATGGACAGCTCAATTAGCCAAGCCCTTGCAGGTCAAGCAGTTGATAAAATGTAAATTATCTTTGATAAGATCCTGATTATACCCAAGCCACATGAAGATGCAGGTTTCAGCTGGAATTAGAAACGCCTTTAGGCAAGGCATTGATTGAAGAGAATAGTTATTCTATTGTCGAAATCAATAACGCAGCATAAAGCGTTTCTAAACCAGCCCTGCGAGGACGTCTGAGAGAACCATGTTCTTCGTTGCCTCCTTTTTTAAGGGAATAACCCTTAATAAAATGAGACGCCTTGATCATGAATCGTTCAGGCGTCCTGAAACACACATCTTCAAGTCGCTTGGGTATGTATTTAAGTTAGGCGTAAGCCTTGCAAGCAGAGAATAAATAAAATGCCAAAAATTATATTTTTACCTAATGAAGAATTATGCCCAGACGGTGCAGTAGTTGAAGCCGAAAAAGGCGAGAGCGTATTAAACGTTGCTTTAAGAAATGATATCGGAATCGAACATGCTTGTGAAAAGGTATGTGCCTGTACTACCTGTCACGTTATCATTCGAGAAGGGTTTGACTCTATCGAAGAAGGTGACGAACTTGAAGAAGATATGCTCGATAAAGCTTGGGGTTTAGAACCTGAGTCTCGTTTAAGTTGCCAATCGATTGTTGGTGATGAAGACTTAGTAGTCGATATTCCTAAGTATACAGTTAATATGGTGTCTGAAAATCACTAGTTGATTTACTAAAGCTATATTTTAGAAAGGGTTGTAACATGAAAGTGTTATTACCCTTTTTTAGTATTAGAGAGTCATTGATTAGACCTACTTTAAGCTAACTTCGTGAAAGTGTAGTGCATAAAGTTTAGATGTTGCAAGAGATGAAATCCTCGAATATCAATCAAGATAGGCTCATCTGGATTAAGCCTTAAAAGCTACCAGTATTACACATCCCATTTTTAGCATAATAATGCTACATCATGTCGAAAGTTAGAGTGTATCGATTTGTACGTAAGCTTGAAAATGGTTGAAGAGAGAAGTAACTCAATAAGCTGACATGCAAAATCATCTCATTTTATTTGGTATATACTTATTGAAAGATGATAGACAACACCAGAGGTCTTTTTGACTAGTAGTGAACTAGAATTGAATAAATACATGCAGCGCGATGCTGCGGCATTGTTATACGGCAATGCAGTTTCAGGTATTGTGATCTCATTGATTACAGCTAGTTTTCTAGTCTTTACGTTCGATAACCCATTAACTAACTCATTTAAACAGATGTGGTGGTGTGGCATGAGCATTCTGCTTGTGCTCAGAATGGTTGATGTTATCATTTGGAAAACTAAGCTGCAGCATACTGAGTTTGATGGTGAAAAGGCGGTTAAACGCTATATTACCGGCGTAAATCCAACAGGAGTTATGTGGGCGGTATACTTAATTTTTGTCACTAAATATAATACTTCTGTTGAATTAACCATTACGCTTATTGCCATAGCAGCAATGGCTGGCGGCTCTGCTACCATACTTGCTGCTCATAAATATACGGCAATGTTTTATGCCTTCATTCTGCTTTCACCGGCTTCAATAGGTTTACTCTTATCTGAACAATATGCATTGAAGTTACTTGGTTTGCTGGGCGTTTCTTACAGTATAGTGATGCTTATTACCTCAAAAAAATCAGCTGACTTCACGCGAAATACTTTATTTTTAAAAAATGAAAATAAGGTATTAGTGCATCAAATGGAAGAAAAAGTAGAGCAACGAACAAGAAAGATTTATGAACTGTCAAATCTTGATTCACTCACTGGCTTATATAACCGAACCGCATTTATCACTCATCTAAAGACAGTGTTCGCTTCATCTAAAAAACCTTTTGCACTGTTATTTATCGATTTAGACGGCTTTAAGAAGATAAATGATTCTATTGGCCATCAGGCCGGTGACCAAATTTTAAAAAAATCCGCTGAACGCCTGAAGTTATGGTCTTTAGATACAAAACTCTTGTGTCGTTGGGGGGGAGATGAATTTTTAATGGTATTGGCTGATACCGATGAAGTTGGCGCAGTTGATATATCTGAGCAACTGATAGAGATGCTATCTGAACCTCATAATACTGAAAATAGCGTGTTATCTGTCGGTGCAACCATAGGTATTGCGTTGTATCCCGAGCATGCAAGAACAGAAGATCGCCTTATTCAATCAGCAGATATGGCCATGTATTATCAAAAAAAACAGGCGCGTTCTACTGTTGGCGTGTTTACCGAACAAATGGATAAACTTTATACTTATGAACTGCGTTTAAAAAACGCACTGACTAAAGCGATTGAGAAACAACAGTTAAGACTTGTTTTTCAACCAATAGTATCATCTAAAAATAATCAGGTAGCCGCTTTTGAAACACTACTTCGCTGGCAACTTGATGATGAAAATATTCCTCCTGATGAATTTATTTGTATTGCTGAGCAATATGGTTTGATACATGAAATAGGTGCCTGGGTTCTAAAAGATGCCTGCTTGCAAGCGAGCCAATGGTCTTCTGAACA
Source organism: uncultured Colwellia sp. (assembly GCA_913058405.1). Classification (GTDB taxonomy): domain Bacteria; phylum Pseudomonadota; class Gammaproteobacteria; order Enterobacterales; family Alteromonadaceae; genus Colwellia. Next base: position 9,060 of record CAJXRC010000075.1, read on the forward strand.
AGCGCTAGCAGTTTGTGTAAATGTATCCGTTATTCAGTTACAAGATGAGCACTTTATCACTATTGTTGATGACGCACTTTCAAACAGTTCGTTACCCGGAGAACGATTGCATATAGAAATCACTGAGTCGGTTTTTGCTGCGGATATCAGTATTATATCGAACCGAATTAAACAACTTCAAACCCGAAACATCAAAGTGTCCATTGATGACTTTGGTACCGGATATTCTTCTCTTTCGGTTATTCAAGACTTAGCGATCAATATGGTTAAAATTGACCGCTCGTTTGTGAGTAAAATGAATACTAACGGTCATGCTATTATCTCTGCGGTGATGCATATCGCTTCATCGTTAGATTTCTTGGTCATTGCAGAAGGTGTTGAAACTGAAGAGCAAGCTCAAGAATTACAAAAGCTAGGCGTACATTATCTTCAGGGTTATCATTATTCTAAACCGATAGAAATCGAAAATATTGACAGTTTTCTCACTAAAGTTAACGTGCCTAAAGAATCATTTTTTGATGCAAACCAGCTAGTTGATAAGCTTCGAATATAAGTTCTCAGGCATCTTGAAATTCGCATTGTGAGGTATCATTTGTCTATCTAGTTTCTATTAACTGCTGGGCGGCTTGCTGACAGGCAATAGTTAAACGCTCAAGAGATTCTTCTGTTGTTAGGCCAAATCTAAGGGTATCTTGTTCATCTGCTAGGCGGCAATAAACCCCTTGTTGGCAAAGTAACGTATACAGTTTTTTTGCTGTATCTTGCTGGTGAAAACTTAGGGTAAGGAATAAATCACAACCGTTAATTGTTTGGAGTATCGTTTGAGGAAATGCTTGCTTAAGCATGCCTTCTTGCATCATTCTAAGACGCTTTAAAGTGTCCCGTTGCGTTGTTTGCCAACTTGTATCTTGTAATGCATGTTGTGCAATTAATTGCGCTGGCCCGTTAACTTGCCATGGGCCTAATAATTCTTTGAATGCCTGACACCAAGAACTACTCGCCACTAAGAAACCAATTCGAATTCCAGCTAACCCAAAAAATTTCCCAAAAGAACGTAATACCAGACAGTGGTTATTTTCTCGTTGGTTTTCTTTTTGATTGGCTGCTTGGTTACCATAAGATTGATTTTCTAGCGTAGTGTCTGACATGACATCAATAAACGCCTCATCGATTACCAGTAAACCATTAAGGTGTGCTAATTGCTGTTGATATTTATTAATGGTCTGGGCATTGTAAAATATTCCCGTTGGGTTATTGGGATTGATGATCACCAAGACACTATTAGGTAATATATCTGAAAGTTCAGGTAAATTATCTTGGTAAAAGTGCAAGTTATAATGGGCATTTTTCCATGCTTGAGCGTGTTCTTTATAACCACGTTCAGGCAAATACACATTATGGCTATTTACGTTGCTTTGACGATATAGCGAAGGTAAAGCTTTAATTATTGCCTGACTACCATTAGTGATCATCAGTTGAGAACATTGGTAATACTGTTGTGCTGCTGCAATTAGTTCTGGATTTTGTTGAGGTAGTTGTTGCCAAACACTCAATGGTATATCTGGAATAGGGTAGCTTATAGGAGCAATACCCGTTGATACATCGATCCAGTCGCTAGGCGGAATGTTAAATTGTTTAGCAACCTGTTGTAGTTGCCCGCCATGAAGTAAAGCCATCTTATTCCTATGAATATTATCTAAACGAAAAAACAGTTAAGCAGATAATTAATGAAGCTAATAACTAACTAAAAAAACAAATAACTAGCTAGTTGAAAGAGGAGTATAAAAACCAGTAATAATACGCTGGCACGAGTAACCACAAGCAAACTCGTTGGAATGTCTTTTGTGGCTACACTATCTCCACAGCCTAAAATTAAGGAGTTGATCGTTTTCCCGTGATATATGGCGCTGCCACCTAATTGTCTTCTCATCACCGTTGCACCAGCAGCCATTACCCAGCCACCGTTATGACTTTTGTATTGATTACCTTGCTTGTAGGCATTAGCAACTGCTTTAATAGCGCGTCCATTTTTTAGCCCTTGAAAAGCATAAAGTAAAGTACAGCACTTGCCTGAAAGAAAACCTAACAAATCATCAAGTCGGGCACTAGCATAACCAAAGTCGTTGAAGCGTGGACTTTTATATCCCCACATTGCATCTAAAGTGTTGGCTAATCGATGTATTATTACCAGCGGAGCACCACCTATAAGGTAATACAATAAAGAAGCGATAACCGAATCATGACCATTCTCTAACATAGACTCTATGGTCGCTCTCGACATCTCTTGCTCTGATAGCTTGCTAGTGTCTCTGCTCACTAAATATCCGGTAAAATATCGAGCCTTTTTTAAGTCACCAGTGTTTAGGGGCTGGTATACCTGCATAGCGTGTTGATGCAAGCTATTTAGACCTATAGCAAGATAAACGACGGTAGCATCGAGCATTATTTGCCAATACCAAATGAGGTTATTCAGCTGATAAAAATAAATAAGTGGCAAGGGTAAAACCAGTATGCACCAGGCTAATGTACCCAATAACTTACTTTTTAAAGTCTCTATAGTACTCGTTGCCTTCTGGTTTCCTTTATGATTTTTCTGTGATGCTTGCCAAGCAGTATTTAGTCTAGTTTCAAGTTTTTTTGCTAACCAGCCAAAGCCTACTAAGTAATGGAAACGCTTTGCTTCACCTAAATACTTATCAAGTGATAACGCTAGCAATACCGTGATAAAAATAGAAAAATCAGGCAGTAACAGTATGGTTTGATGGTAGATGTTGACGATAAATTCTGACATTAAGTTAGTATGCTCTAGTCTTTTTCAAGGCTGAACCTTATCCATTGTAATCGTGATTATTTATGTTTTTTATGTATTTACATAGATAAAACACATTATTTTGCTAACTGAAAACTATCATCACCATGCAGGTAAGTTAAAGGTAATAGGCAAGCATTATCAAATAATTCGTAGGCATTTCCAGAGGAATTATGTCCTAATTTTGCTAAAAAACAGCGTAATGCTTCACCATGGAAAATGACTAAGATTTTTTTATTAAAATGGCTAGTAGCTAATGCTTCAAGTGCTTGATAAATACGTGAACCACAGCTTACAGCACTCTCACCATTTAGCGGTGATGTCTCGGTAAATTGATGTAATATTTCATGGTAGTTTTTGTCAGATTTAATATCCGCAATATATTGACCTTGCCAAGGTCCTAAATTTCTTTCATTAAGTTCATTTACCTGAGCAATTGGGATATTTAATATGCGCTGGCAAATTAGAGCGCTGTCAACGGATCGACCTAAGGTTGATGAAACAATTAAATCTATTTGCTGGGTGACAAGGTTTAAGGCAAGTTTTTCAGATTGTTGCTGGCCTTCTTGTGTCAGATTGCTATCTAATTGGCCTTGAAAGCGGTGGACTTTGTTCCACTTTGTTTGCCCATGACGAGCCAAAAATAACGTTGTTTTCATTTTAATCCAATAGCAATTATGACGTTTTCTTATCATTTAATCGGGTGAGGATAACTAAATCGTTGCTGAGGTTCAACGCAAATATTAGTGCTAATGCGTATTCTCTTTTTTGTGGCTGCTTTAACGATGACAGCGTTAATTGTTGAATAACTACCCCGTATAACGTAATATCCGCCCAGATTTAGGTGTCTTCGGTGTTAATTTATCCTGATAAAAATTATGGATAAATCGCACTAGTGAAGATGAAACGTGAAACTGGTTAAATACCAGTACTGCCCCCGCAACGGTAACTGTGAGCCGCAACAAAACCACTGTATTAAACCATTATTAGGTCATCACAATAATGAAGATATGGGAAGGTGTTGCAAGTGCTAAGATCAGGAGTCCGGAGACCGGCCTAAATTATAGTTATTTATACTTAACACAAATAGGTATAAATAATTATTACTCGACAACTGCGGTGGGCGGTAATTCAGAGAAAAGTAAATGCGCTGAATTACAGCAATAAATATCTAAAATGAGTGACCGTTATCGCATGTTCATGTGTTTATCGATTACCTGGCTATTAATTTTCGACAATTGACTTCTCAATGATTGAGTTGTGAATCATGTTTATCATCTAAATAGCGTAGATATGCCCCTAGTATTTACTGACTTTGATTTTCCACACCGTTAATATTATTTACATTTTAGACAACGGGATCGTTATGAAATCAGTCAACCAAAAAAGCACGGCTAGTTTGCTTCTTGCAGTATTTGCTTTGTTAACATTACTCATGCTTGCCACCCGTACACATCACTTTGCTGGTTTAAATAATTTACCAAGCGCTTCAATTGCTATCTTTTTTCTCGCGGGTATGTACTTACGAAACATGAAAGCTTTTTGGTTTTTCTATATCTTATCCGTCACTATTGACTTGGCTTCATCCTATTATCGCGGTCAATTTGGCGATTGTATTACTAGCTCTTATCCCGCATTAGTGCTGAGTTATGGCGCTATGTTTGTGGTTGGTTATTACAGTAGACCAAATTGGCAAAAAAATAGTTGGCAAATCAATATCATTAAAATGGCACTCGCTTTATTTATTGCTAGCTCAATTGCCTTCTTTATTTCAAATGGTAGCTATTACGCACTGTCAGGTAAATTCCCCGATTTATCATGGGCAGAGTACGCTACACGTGTAGATAAGTATTATTTCAAATCTATTTCTAATCCTGTTTTTTATGTTATTTCTGCCATCGTTATTGATTTTACAGTTAGTCATTTTTTCACTGACAAAGCTATAAATACTAGTGGTACTGCCAGTGAAAGTGCTAATAGCGGCAAGCTTTAGTCGGTTACTGTCACAACGACTAAGTTAATATTATAAGTATTTTAAAGGTAAATTTAATGCCATTAGCGAAAAATAAAGCAAGTCAAAGCAAAGTATTTCAAAGTACACCATTTCAACAGAGGCCAGAGCAGAAGATTGGTAGTGGTGTTATGTGTTCGGCGCTTATTGTCGCCGCACCTCATTCTGGGTCTGGTAAAACGACTGTAACAGCTGCATTAGCGCGTTATCATCGTGATCAGGGACGTAAAGTTACTGTATTTAAAGTCGGCCCTGATTTCATTGACCCAATGATCTTACGTCAAGCCAGCGGTGAATTAGTGTATCAATTAGATTTATGGCTTGTTGGGGAACAAGGTTGTCGGGCCTTGCTTCATCGAGCGGCTATGGAATCTGATCTTATTTTAATTGAAGGTGTTATGGGTCTGTTTGATGGTACACCCAGCAGTGCAGATTTAGCCAAGTATTTTAATATTCCAGTACTGGGTGTTATTGATGCAAAAGCGATGGCACAAACCTTTGCTGCAGTGACCTTTGGTTTGGCTAAGTTTTGTGATGACTTGCCGTTTTCAGGGGTAATTGCAAATAGAGTAAATACCGAACGTCACGCTGAATTACTCAGTACTAGTTTACCGAACGACTTTCGTTTTTATGGGCGAATTCCTAAAGATGACATTATAACATTACCTGAGCGCCATTTAGGTTTAGTGCAAGCACAAGAGCTTAGTGATATTGATGTTCAGCTTGATAAAGCGGCTAGTCACATTGCCAATACAGGTTTAACAGAATTACCTGAAAAAGTTGAGTTTTTTGCTCAAGAAGCCGGTGACGTTTATGCCCAAGAAAAAACTATCGAAGGTGCACTAGCGGGTACGCGCATTATCATCGTTAGAGATAGCGCTTTTAGCTTTATTTATGCCGCCAATATTGCCTTTTTAATGCAAACAGGTGCTGAATTAATTTATTGTTCAGCACTGGCTGATGGCCATTTGCCAGAGGGCGACATCTTATATATTCCAGGTGGCTACCCTGAGCTTTATGCCGAAAAACTAATGAACAACGTGACTTTTCTTCGCGATATAAGAGCATTTTCTGCTAGTAACAAGCCGATTGTTGCTGAATGTGGCGGCATGTTGTATTTACTTGAACAGCTGACTGATATGGAAGGGCAACAATTTTCAATGGTAGGTCTTATGCCGGGTAAAGCCACCATGCAGAAAAAGCTTGCGGGCATTGGGTCACAATGGGTTTCTTTACCTGCATTTTCCGATACTGCTGAAGATAGCGTAGATAATATTATGCGAGGACATAGTTTTCATTATTCTTGTGCCGAGATTGATTTAGAGCCTAGCGGCCAAACTACCCATCATCCGAGTGAGCGCGCAGGCGAATTTGTTTACCAACATAATAATATTCTAGCTTCATACATGCATTGGTATTTCCCAAGCAACCCGAGTCTAACCTTACGTATTTTTGATAAAGCTCGTTACTTATAATCGATAGCGCTAATCACTGGTTCTAACAATGAGTGCTAGTAACTCTTTCTAAAAATTAAGTGCGCTATCTTTGTAGCGCTTTTTTATGAGATTTTTAATGACATTTTTTCATTTAAATAAACCGAGAAAAAAACACTTAACACATTATGGTATGCGTAAAGCCTACCGTGTTATCGGCTTGTGTTTATTGGTTTTTATTAGCAGTTTTACCCTCCATGCTGCAGAACTAAAAATGTTGGCCTTAGTGTCAGACCGCTCTGCGGCTAGTATGGTTACCGGAGCACATCAGTTTTTAGCGACACAAGTTGTGGCGAGTGACGGTTCAGTCATTAGTAGTATTACCATACGTAGTGTTAGCCAATTAAACCAATTAACTAACGCTGATATACAACAGTTGATTCATCAGCACCAAGCATTGGTTATTGCTGGTGTATTTGGTGAATCAGTAGAACGTTTATTGGCATTAAATTACCAGGCTCAACAACCTCGTTTAATATTAAATACCGATCGCCGTTTAATGGCTCTTCATCAAGACCCGCAAGGCGGCAATGTCGGTGATTTATCTAAAAAACAACGCCAATCACTGATGGCTTCATTGGATAAAAGTAACTATTTGACCGCTCTAGCCAAGAAACAAGCACAGTGGCCACAGTTTGCTTATTGGCTGCAAGCGCGAGCTTACTGGCAGAATAGAGGAAAAGAAAACCTAGGTCAGTTATTTACTTGGTTAGAGAAAATGACCACGACAAAGCCAGGTGCTAGTCATGAAAAGTTACTAAGCCAGGCGGCAAATATATTACCGCTGCAACCGATTCGATTTTACTGGCAAGAGCAATTGATTAGTATCGCTGAGTTAAAAATCAAAATAGCTAATGACCAAGTTAACGTTGAAGGTATAGCTGAAGATAAAACTAAACCTACTTCTACTCCAACCACTAAGCCTCTCGTGTTCATTGTTGATCATGATACTGGCGATCAACCCGGCCAGTGGCAATTGCATCGACAGTTATGCCAAGATCAATGGCAATGTATATCGGTACTGGCTGGCTGGGGTAAACCCAGTGAGCAAGCCATTGACGTTATCCGCAGCATTGAATCAACGCAGCCATTAGCCTTGATAGCATTGCAAGACTTTGTCATTGGTGGAGGTGAAGGCCGAGAAGCAGTAACTAAAAAGTTTGAAGCACTAAATATCCCAGTATTTAAAGGTATAAGAGTGACTGAACTCAGTGCTTTAGCGTATCAACTTTCTCCTACGGGGTTACCCAGCGATAGCGTACATTACCGTGTAGCAATGCCTGAATTACAAGGTGTATCTCAACCGCATATTTTAGCGTTAGCATCCAGTGCCAAACTTGATGCTGCCACGGGGGCAAGGTTATCAATTAGCCAAGTATTAAGGAAAGAAGTTGAGCGCTTGCAAGCAAGAGTGAATGGTTGGTTGGCGCTTAAAGTAAGTAAAAATGCAGTGAAGAAAGTGGCTATTGTTTACTACAATCATCCGCCTGGACGACACAATATTGGCGCGGATAACTTAGATGTACAACAGTCGTTATGGCAAATATTAAAGCAGTTAAAAGCGCAAGGTTATGACCTTGGGCCAGAGGCAGACTTTCCAAAATCTGCCGAGGCGTTATTAGATCTCTTACAATTGAAAGCAGTCAATTTACCGCAAGATGCGGGTGCTCTAAACAAAATGGCGCCATTAATTAACGCTATGTCAGTTAGTGAGTATCAAGGCTATTTTGATACCTTACCTAACATTGTTAAAGCTGAAATGATCGAGGGACCATTAGGGTATCTTCATGCAAGGGTTAAGTTCTACCTGCTTGAAAAAGGCCAAGAAGAGTTAGCACAACTGCCTGCTATTGAACGCCAATCAGTGCTAAAAGCATTACTTGAAAATATTGATAATACCTCCGTTGACTTACATCATGCATTAGATGGAATTAGACATAAAGGGCGTGCGCGTGCGTTAGATTTATTAGCTCAACTTACCAAAGAGTATCGTGATTTTATTACGTTAACACGTGAAAACAGTGTTGTTTCAGCAGAGCGATGGCAAACGGCCGAAGCATTAAAAATAGCGTTAATTGCCATGCAAATTGAAGGCATTCGCGGTTGGGGCAAAGTTCCGGGCAAAACCATGGTATGGAACCTGTCTCTTATACACATCTGACGCTGCCGACGAA
>CAJXRC010000076.1 GCA_913058405.1 uncultured Colwellia sp.
GATCTACACTATCCTCTTCGTCGGCAGCGTCAGATGTGTATAAGAGACAGCAACTAACCAGTCTTCAGTAACTGCTGTTTCAGTATCAAAATATAACGCAAAACTATTTCTGTCGGTATCTATTGCCATTTCAGGGCTATAACCTTGGAAACCTTGCATGCCAGGTGTCGTGATATCGCCACCAGTACAACCAGTCATTGCTGGATCACCTGTTGGATTAACTGATTCAGCACAAAGAGTATCACCACGTGCATACGTGACCATATCGCCTGCTTCTTGAGCAAAACCATCTATACGAAACTCAGCACCAAAAGCTAAAGAAGTCTCATCAAAAAATCCTAAATCTACAGAGGTTACTGCATCAAGATTAAATGTAGTTTGACTATAAATTAATGCACCATCATATGCTGATGTAGGGCTATCAGGACCATAACTTGCGTTTAATGATTCTAAGTTACTGAACTCAAATCTATTTTCACCCGTTACTACACTGGCATCTAAATCCCAGTCTGCAACTTGTGTTTTAAAACCAACGGCGACTGAATAATCTTCTGATTTTGAACCAAGTTTCGGTGTTACACCTTCAGGGTATAATGAACTCCATACGCGGTTATCATCGGCAGGTCGGTAAAAACCTAAAGATTCACCTTCTTTGCTGGTAAAACCACCAAAGGCATATAATTCACTGCTTTCACCTAGCTCGTAAGAAAAGTTTGCCCAAAGGCTAGTCATTTCAGTTGCTGCTTCACCAACCAGTAATAACTGACGAGGTTCGTCAATTGCATCAAACCATGTTGTAGGTGTTGCTCGGTTCATTTCTCCATTATCAGCATATTCGAAGGTTAGGTTTAACGTACCTTTATCACCAATGCCGAAGCCATAGTTACCACCAAATTCAGTTGACTCACCGTCACCTTCACTTGTTTGGCCATATTGTGCCCAAACACTACCGCCTAAATCATCTTTTAGTACGATATTGATAACACCAGCAATAGCATCAGAGCCATACTGTGCTGCAGCACCATCACGTAAAATTTCAATGTGTGAAATAGCTGTCATAGGAATAGAGCTTAAATCTGTACCTGCACTACCGCGACCAACGTTCTCTTGTACTGCAACTACAGCTTGTTGATGACGACGCTTGCCGTTGATTAATACTAATACTTGATCTGGTCCTAAGCTACGCAAAGTAGCAGGACGCATTAAATCTTGACCATCAGATGTGGTGGTATTATTCATGTTAAATGAAGGTGCCAACTTTCGTAACATATCAGGCGTACTAGTTGCGCCTGAATTCTTGATTGCTTCTGATGAAATAATATCTATTGGAGAAGGGCTGTCGGCAACAGTACGGTTAGATATACGTGTACCAACACTGACTATACGTTCAATGTCAGCATGTTCTGCGCCAGCAGAAGTGTCCTTTTCCGCTGCAAAAGTTACCGTGCTACCTAAAGATAGGCAGACAGACAGTGCTAGCGTACTGTAGTTAAAACGTTTTTTCATGTTATAGACCCTTAAGTATTTTTATTAGGCTTGCTTTATAAGTGATAAATATTCATTTTTTGTTACTCATTAATCTTTTATGAGTTGTTCTGTTTGAATTTATTATCGCAAGTAATGTGTAACATAAATGAAAACTTTCATCGGCGCAATACTCATAGTAGTGAATTATTATTAAGTCATACTGAATGGTTATTTAGTCAGCGATACGTTAGTGCATATAGTGTGAAATTTTCATTACAGAATCTGGTCCGATCTGATCGGTGTTTTGTCTGTCAATGACGTTAAATATAAAATTTTAAAATGAATGTATAGTGAATAACTAAACAAAGAGGACTGAATGTACGTGTTGGAGTAAATTAAGTTGGGGTTTGATCGCTATTGTCTATCCGTATAAGGATGACTGTGGGGATATAGACCAATATATGCATTGGCGAGTGCTTTAAATATTGTGTGATGATAATCATCTAAATTAGGGGGAGATACTTGCCGGTTATTATTTACTCAAGTCAAGGTACACAACTCATGCTAAGTGGCAATCTAGCTGTCATGAGCTAATTAAATGTTTGTATATTAATGTTTACGATATGGCGGGGAGTAAAGCTTACACCGATAACTTAATTGTATTTTTATTATTCTATATCAATGAAGTTTGTAAGTAGAAGTGTTTACGGCTATTGGTTGGGCACTAAAAAAGCCAGTATAACTACTGGCTTTTTAATTTTACGGATCAGATTTTTGAACTTTTATAGCTAACCTATAAAAATGGCAACTTACTTAACTTCTTCACCGGCAGCTTGTTTGTCAGCATGATAACTTGAACGAACAAGTGGACCACAAGCAGCGTGTTCATAGCCCATTTTTTTAGCTTCACGTTCAAACATAGCAAAGTCGTCAGGGTGAACATAGCGCTCTACAGCAAGATGATCTTTACTTGGTTGAAGGTACTGACCAACCGTTAGCATAGTTACGCCATGATCACGTAAGTCCTGCATTACTTCTAAGATTTCTTCGTTAGTTTCACCTAAACCCACCATCAAACCAGATTTAGTAGTCACGCCTGGATTTGCTTCACCGAAACGTTTAAGTAGGTCTAACGACCATTGGTAGTTAGCGCCTGGACGTACTTTAGTATAAAGACGTGGTGCAGTTTCCATATTATGGTTTAGTACATGTGGCGGATGCTGATTAAGTATTTCCAGCGCGCGATCCATACGGCCACGGAAATCAGGTACTAAAATTTCGACTTTAGTATTTGGCGCTTGTTCACCAATTTCTTTAACACAGTCAGCAAATTGCTGTGCGCCACCATCACGTAAATCATCTCTATCAACAGAGGTAATAACAACGTACTTTAAACCCATATCTTTAAGACTATTAGCAAGTTTTTTCGGTTCATCACTGTTTGGAGCTAATGGACGACCGTGGCCAACATCACAAAATGGACAACGACGCGTACAAATATCACCTAAAATCATAAAGGTGGCAGTACCATGGTTAAAACATTCAGATAAATTAGGGCATGACGCTTCCTCACAAACAGAATGAAGGTCATTTTTACGTAAATTAGCTTTGATGTTATCAATACGTTCACTAGAGCGAGGAAGCTTAATACGCAACCAACTTGGCTTACGTAACATGGTCGCTTTTGTTGAGCTAACAACTTTAATAGGGATGTGAGCTAATTTATCTGCATCGCGAAATTTTTCGCCAGCAGCGCGGTTGGCTGTTTTTGATTCTGATGTTAAGTCGTTACTCATGATACTTATTATTCTCGTTTGGTAAGCCTACTTGATGGCTAATATTGTTAGCTTTAAGTAAGCTTATTAAATGTTTCACTAACGCATTACTTGCACTAGCGGTATCTTTGGGGCCTTGTAAATCGGCAGTTTGTACCATTTCTAGACCAGCATAACCACAAGGGTTGATACGAAGAAATGGTGATAAATCCATATTCACATTCATAGCTAAGCCATGAAAAGAGCATCCTTTGCGAACTCGTAATCCTAATGAGGCAATTTTTTTCTCATCAACATAAACACCCGGGGCGTCAGCTTTAGCGTAAGCGGCGATATCATAATCGGTTAAAGCTGAAACTATACTGTTTTCGATCAAAGTTACTAATTGTCTTACACCAATTTTTTTACGGCGTAAGTTAATCATAATGTAAACCACCAGTTGGCCTGGTCCGTGATAGGTCACTTGACCACCTCGGTCAACTTTTACGACTTCAATGTCACCTGGTACTAATAAGTGTTCAGCTTTACCTGCTTGCCCTTGGGTAAAAACAGCAGGGTGCTCTACTAACCATAGTTCATCGGCGGTAGTGTCATCACGATTATCAGTAAAATCTTTCATGGCTTGCCAAACTTGGCTGTAATCCATGGTATTTAGCTGACGTATGACTAATGAATCAGCAAGGCTGTTAACACTTTTTTCGATTGTTGAATTTGAATGCATTCGGCAAACCTCGTCAATCTGGCTATTCAAAATTAATTGTATTAAACGGGGTTATAAAACGTATCGAACCTGATCAATAGCAGTTAATGTTTTATAAATAGTTTCAATATGCTCTTTGCTCGTAACAGTGACGGCAATAGAAACTGAGTGATAAGTGCCTTTAGAGCTAGGTTTTATTTTGGGTACGTAATCACCAGGTGTATGCTTTTGTAGTTCAGCTATGATCAAATCAGGTAGCTCATCACAAGCAACACCCATGATTTTAAAGTTCAATACTGTAGGAAATTCTAATAATTCGTCAAACTTGGTATTCATTTTATTTACTTCTTTTAGCACTATGTTGAAACGTAATATCGGCATTTTATCATTAAAAATTCAGGGCTGATATTATTTTGTTTATAACTATTTATTAAAAAAAATAAAAAAGCCTCAATAAAGAGGCTTTTTTTCAGGGGCTGTTGAACTTTCGAGATTGTTTTTGCAGCTATTTTTAGTTAGCAAACTGCAATTTAACATAATCGACTAAACGGCTAAATAAGCTACCTTCATTAACTTCTTCTAAAGTCACTAATGGGTATTGCGCTATATCTTCATCATCTAACTGTAAAAATAGTGTTCCGACAACAGTTCCTTTAGCTAATGGTGCTGTTAGCTGCTGGTTTAACTCAAAGTTAGCTTTTAAATTTTTACGTTGGCCACGTGGAATGGTAATTGGTGTATCTGAGATAATGCCTAAATCTACATTCTCTTTTTCACCCATCCAAACACGGTTTGCAATAAATTTTTCACCTGCTTTATATGGTGTAATCGTTTCAAAAAAACGGAAACCATAGTTCAGTAGTTTTTTACTTTCTACTTTTCTCGCCCGCTCACTTGCCGTGCCCATTACCACGGTAACTAAACGCATGTCACCTTTTGTTGCTGAGGTAACTAAGCTATAGCCTGCATTAGAAGTGTGACCAGTTTTCATACCGTCAACATTTAAGCTTTTATCCCATAACAAACCATTTCGGTTATATTGCTTGATATTGTTATAGGTAAAAGATTTTTGTTTATAAATTGCATACTCTTCAGGTACTTCACGAATAAGCGCGATAGCTAGCGTAGCCATATCTCTTGGCGTAGTCATATGAGATGTACTGTCTAAGCCATGGCTATTTTCAAAAAAGCTGCTCGACATGCCTAATTGCTCAGCATGTGCATTCATTAAATCAGCGAACGCACTTTCACTACCGGCAATATGTTCTGCCATAGCAACACAGGCATCATTGCCTGAGGCGACGATAATTCCTTGGTTTAATAAACTAACAGGAACTTCAGTGCCAACTTCAATGAACATTTTGGAAGAATCGGGGAATTTTTTAGCCCAAGCTTTTTCACTGATCATCACTTTATCAGTGTTCTTAATGTTGCCGCTTTCCAGCTCTTTACCAATAATATAACTGGTCATTATTTTGGTTAAACTTGCAGGTGCTAATTGAGTATCAGCATTTTCTTCAGCAATTATTCTACCCGTAGTGTAGTCAATTAAGATAAACCCTTTGGCATTTATCTGCGGGGCTTCAGGGATAATTGTAATAGCGTAGGCACTTGGCATAAGCGCAATTGCAGCGCTAAAAAGTGCGCCACTGAAAAAAGTAAATAATTTACTGGTAGAAAATTTACCAGAAAGTTTTGTTTTTTTGGTCATAGTGTTAGTCGTGTGTGGGAAATTAAAGGAAATCAACTGGACGAAAGTATACCACTTATAACAAACTTGGCTATGGGCAAAAAATAGATATTGTGCATAATTTCGTAGAAAAAACGTTAAAAGTGTAACAACGTTTATAATCCTTGGTGTTATATACCTCAAGATGCAGGATTCAGCTGGAATTAGAAACGTCTTTAGGCAAGGCATTGATTGAAGATATTGGTTACGCCTTTATTGAAATCAATAACGTGGCATAAAGCGTTTTTAAACAAGCCCTACGGGAATCTCTGAGCAAATCATACTCATCGTTGCATCTCTTTTTAAGGGAACAACCCTTAATAAAAAGAGGCGCCTTGATTATGAATCGCACAGGCATCCTGAAACTCGCATCTTGAAGCATCAAGGGTATATGAGGTGATTACCCTTTTTTCTTGGATATTCCTACTTGATGTTATTGCGGTGTAGCCCGTGGGTAGGCATTAGGGTAGCCATTTTCTTTTAAGGACAATAATAATGCATTCAAAGTCGCAATATCATTAATGGGACCCAGTTGAATTCGATAAAGCCCTTTATGCTCAGGATAACTGGTCTGCTGTTTGTATCGAGTTTTTAGTTTATTGGCCGTACTAATAGCGAGCTCTTTTTTGCTAGTGGCTAAAACTTGAATGTACGGGGTGGTAATGCCCATTGCCGTCTCTTTTGGAAGAGCGCTTTGTTCTGGAAGTGCTGATTCAATTGGGGCAGGCGTAACAGAACTAATTGCGGAGAACGCTGGTTTTATTTCTGGAATTTTAACCTTGCCTGTTTTTTTATCAAAATCAGTAATCGCGGTGATCTTAACTTGAGCTGTACCCGTTTTTAACATATCAAGTTTGTAAGCTGCACTATAGGATAAATCAATAATTCGCGATTGATGAAAAGGGCCGCGATCATTAACACGTACGACGACCGATTTATTATTTGCTGTATTGGTGACTCTTAAATACGTTGGTAAAGGTAAATTCTTATGAGCGGCACTCATGGTATACATATCGTAAATCTCACCATTAGAGGTGAGGTGACCATGAAACTTTTTACCATACCAAGAGGCTGTACCTGTTTGTTCAAAACCTTGTGCACTTGCTAATACTTTATAAGGTTTACCAAAAACTTGGTAATCTTTATTACCGCCACGACTGTGTGGCTCTGCGCGGGCAAGGGCATCTTTTAGTTCTGCTTCACTTGGTATACGTGTGGGTGTGCTGTCATGCTTTTGTTGATAACGATCAGTGCTACACGCACTTAATACAAAGATCAGCACAATAAAAGGCAGGTGTTTAATAGCTTGATTCATAACGTCCATAACTTATATAAGTTTCACCACAAAGGGAATGAGTAAGGTGCTAGTTAGCTAGACTAAACATGGAAGCGTCTATGCGTACTAATAGCCATTAATATGCCAAAGCCTAACATTAATGTCACCATCGATGTTCCACCATAACTAACTAAAGGCAGGGGGACGCCAACTACAGGTAATAATCCAGACACCATGCCAATGTTAACAAAAACATAAACAAAAAAGGTTAGAGTAAGACTGCCTGCCAGTAACTTGGTGAAGGCATGTTGAGCATTGACCGCGATCCATAAGCCGCGCATTACCACAAATAAATAGACTGCTAGTAAGACAGCAACACCAATCAAACCAAACTCTTCACTAAATACTGAAAAGATAAAGTCGGTGTGACGCTCGGGTAAAAACTCTAATTGTGATTGTGTACCTTGCAACCAACCTTTGCCGTCAATACCACCTGAGCCTATCGCTATTTTAGATTGAATAATATGATAACCTGAGCCTAGAGGGTCTTGCTCTGGGTTTAAAAAAGTCATTACGCGCTGTTTTTGATAAGGTTTCATCAAAAACATCCATAAAATAGGAACGAATGCAGAGGCCAAACCAACACAAGCAGAAATCAGTTTCCAACTTGCTCCAGCTAGAAAAATAACAAAAATACCTGAACTAGCAATAAGTAAAGAAGTCCCTAAATCAGGTTGTTTAGCAATAAGTAACGTTGGTAATAACACCAGAATAAAAGCCTGCACTACCGTGGATATTTTCACAGGTAAGCTATCTTGACTAACAAACCATGCAATCATAATTGGCACGATGAGTTTCATGACTTCAGAAGGCTGAAACTTTATAAAGCCCAAATCAAGCCAGCGTTGAGCTCCTTTACCAACATGACCGAATAGCAACACGCTTACTAGCATTAATAGACCTAATACAAAGACAGGTACTGCCCATTTTCGATAAACCAACGGCGGGATTTGCGCCACAATAAACATGCCGAGTAGGGCAACACCAATACTTCTAGCTTTTCGATAAACAACGGCTATGTCTTGTCCACCGGCGCTATAAACAAGAAAAAGCCCTAGCGCTAGTAGTGTTAATAAACCTAATAATAGCGGTACATCGATATGAAGCCGTTGCCAAATGTTGTGAACTTTTTGTTGGTCTTGTCCGCTACTGCGCATCAGTCAGCCTCATGATG
Source organism: uncultured Colwellia sp. (assembly GCA_913058405.1). Taxonomy (GTDB): domain Bacteria; phylum Pseudomonadota; class Gammaproteobacteria; order Enterobacterales; family Alteromonadaceae; genus Colwellia. The sequence continues at coordinate 8,182 of CAJXRC010000076.1, forward strand.
TTTAGTTGTTGTGGCTGATTTTACTTTTGTTTTAGTATTATGCATTTGGCTGGTAATGACTCTATCACCGAAATACTGATCCATTACTTGCCTTGCTACGGGACCAGCATTGGTGCCACCACCACCCTTGGCTACATTTTCAATGGCAACGGCAATAACAATTTCAGGTTTGTCAAAAGGAGCAAAAGCAATAAACATAGCGTTATCCCGTTGATTTTCTGAAGTAGTTTTTGCATCATATTTTTCATTTTGTTTTATGCGTGCAACCTGAGCCGAGCCAGTTTTACCTGATGCATCATAGGTTGAGCCTTTAAATGGCTTATAGGCGGTAGCACCAAATTTTTGTACCGTATTATGCATAGCTTCTAACACAACGTCCCAATTCTTATCATTTTTAAGCTTTAATGGTGCGCGTGGTTCATAGATGGTCGGCGTAATTTGGTGATAAGCGTTACCACTACTTTCAATGATCAATTCACTATTGGCTTTTAATAAATGTGGCACCTTGCGTTCACCATGATTAACTAAAGTGGTCAGTGCTTGGGTTAATTGTAGTGGTGTTACGGTCCAATAACTTTGTCCTATACCAACTGAAAGTGTTTCGCCTGTGTACCAAGGTTTATTGTATCGTTCGCGCTTCCAAGCAACACTTGGCATGATGGCTTTACTTTCTTCGTGGATATCTATGCCGGTATAGTCACCAAAGCCAAACCTTTCCATCATATTACTGATTTTGGTGATGCCTAATTTAAAGGCCAAATCATAAAAATAAATATTACAGGACTGTTCTATAGCTTTGGTTAAGTTAACCATGCCATGACCCCAAGGTTTCCAATCTCGGTATTTATTAGGCAAGCCATCTAGTTTATACCAACCAGGATCGTTAATTTCGGTAGTTGGCGTAACAACATTTTCTTCTAAGCCAGTTAATGCGAGAAAAGGCTTAACGGTAGAGGCTGGGGGATAGCCTTGCACACTGCGATTAATAAGGGGTAAATCTTTCGATTCAAGCAATTTTTTATAGTTTTTACTACTGATACCATGTACAAATAAGTTACCGTCGTAGCTTGGGTTGGAATACATGGCTAAAATTCCGCCTGTACGTGGATCCATTGCTACAATTGCGCCGCGCTTACCTGATAAAGCACGTTTAGCAATCATTTGTAATTCAATGTCTAAGGTTAATGTGAGATCTTTACCTGGCACTGGCGGCGTATAATTGAGGGTACGAATTATTCTGCCTTGGTTATTAATTTCAACCTCTTGATGGCCAATGGTGCCATGAAGCATATCTTCATAGTATCTTTCGATACCTAGTCTACCAATGCCATAAGTCGCAGCATAATTTTCAGATTTACCATCTTGTTCTAATTTATTAGCATCTTTTCTGTTTATGCGAGCTACATAACCTAAGTTATGTGTCGTTAAGTCTGAAAAAGGGTAATAACGCTTCAAACGTGCGTTAACAAAAATTCCAGGAAACTTATGCTGATTGACCGAAAACAAAGCAACTTGTTGATCACTTAAACGCGAATGTAATTCTACCGGTTTAAAACGGCGTTTACTTTTCATCGATTTGAAAAACTTAGTTTGTCGCTCTGGACTTATATCGAGTAATCGACTGACTTGCTCTATGTTAGCTTTAATATCATCGACATCTTCGGCGATGACTTCTAAGCTATATACTGGCTTATTATCAGCAAGTAGCACGCCATTTCTGTCATAAATTAAACCGCGATTTGGCGCAACAGGCAGTAGTTTAATACGGTTAGAGTTTGAACGTGTTTGATACTTTTCAAAAGATTCAACTTGTAGGTTAAATACATTACCAAAAAGTATTAATAGCACTAGCACAACGACAGCAAAAGCAATGAAAGTTCGTCGAGCAAACAAATTTGCTTCAGCAGATTGATTTCGAATAACAACGCGACGAGGAGACATTAGCGTACTCTATCGAAAATATTTACTAAAAGTATTGCTAAGGAAGTCATAAACAAAAGCTATTCTCTATGATAAGGGTGATTAGTGTTTACACTCCAAGCACGATACAAGCTCTCTGCTATGAGTATTCGAACCATAGGATGAGGGAGAGTTAAGGCTGACAATGACCACTTTTGCTCTGAAGCTTTAATACAAGCGGGTGCTAAACCTTCCGGGCCACCAACAAGTAATGCGACATCTCTACCATCAAGTTGCCAGCTTTCTAGCTGTTTGGCAAGCTTAGGTGTTGTCCAAGGTTGTCCTTCGACTTCAAGCGTTACAATACGATTCCCTTTAGGAATTGCCGCAAGTAATAATTCGCCTTCTTTAGCAAGTATACGGCTGATATCGGCATTTTTACCACGTTTTCCCGCTGGTATTTCAACTAAGTTAAAACTTAAATCACGGGGGAAACGGCGACTGTATTCAGAAAATCCTTGGCTAACCCATGAAGGCATTTTAGAGCCAACGGCGTATAAAGTGAGTTTCATAAATCTACGTGGACTATTAGGTTTATTATCATTGGAAGGCTATTGAGCTACTTAGTTAATTGAAATTAAGTGGGATCAGTTAACTTGAGCAAAATTACGTAAAATAACGAGGGTAGAAGGTATAATGGAATAATCCACAATGAGATTAACACCGCACCACACTCGTTTACTTTTAAGCAAGGTTAATAAGTAACTTATTCAGCCCAAAGCTGTTCAAGATTATACTTATCACGTTGTTCATCAGTCATTACATGAACGATGATATCGGCTAAGTCAACTAATGCCCACTCCCCAACATCGTTACCTTCCATACCACGTGGTTCAGCACCTTGAGCACGACATTCCATCGCAACAGATTGAGCTATTGATTTTACATGGCGGTTAGAATTACCTGAACATATGATCATGTAATCAGCAAAGCTTGCTTTGTCGCTAATATTAAGAGCGATGATATCTCTGCCTTTCATGTCTTCAAGTTTTTCTATGACAAATGCTTTAAGTTGTTCAGTTTGCAAGGTGTTATTCCTATCGTTAATCGTAACTTTTGATGTGCTCTAATTCGAGCGACTATAAATAATAGTGCGATATTAACACTTTTTGCGCGCAGGGTTAACGGTAAAGATTATTTTTGTTAATAAATTCTGAAATAGAAGGAAGTAATAGATGATTACAACTTTGTTTTTGCACTAATTCTTGACGAATATGTGTGGATGAAATATCAAAAAAACATTCGTGGGCAAAAAATATTTTTCCTGCTTCAAGCTGAGTTAATTGAGTCATGTCAGTTGTTTGATAATTACAAAGTAAGACATTAGTCTCATTATTTAATTGTTCAACTGGGTGGTTGGGACGCGTATTAACAACCAAATGACACAAGGATAAAATTTCTTGATATTGATGCCACTGGGTGAATGTCATCAGAGAATCCATACCAATAATAAAGTATAAAGGTTGGTTGGGATATTCTTGCTTTAGCTCTTTAAGTGTATCGACCGTGTATGAGTGACCCGAACGCTTTAATTCCCGTTGATCACAGGTAAATAGCGTACTGTTTTTACACGCAATATCAACCATGGCAGCGCGTTGTTCGGCGCTTGCGTGGGGTATTAATTCTGGTGACATCTTATGGGGAGGAATATGTGCAGGTATTAACAGGATTTCCTGTAAACCTAGCTCATTAGCAACCGCCTGAGCTGATTGCGTGTGACCCAAGTGAATCGGATCAAAAGTACCACCTAATATACCGATACCGAGGCGATTTTTTTGTGGACTGACGTTCGAATTTTCATTAGCCATTTTTTGATTAGTCATCATTTTTTTAGCCATACCTGCATTATGGCACTAGCCATAATTGAGGCTAAAGGCTGCTGTTTTTTCACCGTGATATAAGGTGACACATAAATCAGCTAATAAAATGAAAATATTAAACTCACTGCTTGTTTTACTTAATAAGTCGATATCAGCAATACGAATCATGGCACGCTTTACGTTATCAAGTTTAATATTGGTTAATGCATGTTGGTATAAAGGTTTACGTTTATCCCAAATACGGTATTGCTTATAAATGGCCGCGATACTCTCTCCTTGAGATAACTGATTTAACATAGTGTATAACTGGTTTATTTCTTTATGGAAAACCCAAATGAGTTGTGTGGGGGCCAAACCTTCTTGCTGAAGCTGATCAAGCATAGTGATACATTTAGCACAATCCCCCAGCAATAACGAATCAATAACCTGGAATGGGTTAAATTTCGCTTGTTTAATGATTATCTGCTCGGCTTGTTCAATGCTAATGTGCTGTGAACCAAAAAGTAAGACTAGCTTTTCAAGCTCTTGGGCAAGGGCGAGTAAATTACCTTCAAATAATTCAATCAGTAGCGCATTTAACTCGGGAGATATATTAAGCTGTAGCTGTCTTGCTTGATTATTTAACCATTGAGGCATGGCTTTTAGTTCAATATCATATAGTGGTAAATAGCAGCCCAATTGAGTCAGACTTTTAAACCATTTTCGATTTGCGCTCGCAGCATCAAGTTTTGCACCGTGGAATATAAAAATAACATCCTGTGGAACATGACCGCTATTGATGTCTTGTGTTAATCGCTCAGCTAAAGCGAGTAAGGCTTTGTTTCCTGCGTCACCAACTTTGACTGTCGTTAGTTCCACTTCAATAACACGTTGGCTGGCAAAAAGGCTTAATGATTGATATTCATCCTGCAATTGCTGCCAGTCAAAACTGGTGTCACTGCTAAAACGAATAACCTCACTAAATCCTTGTTGTTTTGCATGATCTCTAATGACAGCTAAGCTGTTATTTTTTTGCCAAGGCTCATCACCAAAAACCAACCAGACGGGTTTAAAACCCTGTCGTAGCGTATTATCTAGTTGGTTATGGTAAATTTTCATGACGGCCTTTGTTATCTATAATCGCTAGCTATAAAATAGAAGCTGTGCAGTGAGTTGTGATATTTATAAAAAATCAACGATAACTAGCGTTGAATTCTTGCCAAATCACGTAATATTTTATCTGCAGCTGACGCTCTCATTTCACTCAACAATAACGCTAACTCACGACTTTTTGCCAAGGCGAGGTTAGGGTCGTCTTGATAATCGCGATACAGCTCAAAGCGAAAGTCTTTAGCATCTTCACCGGTAAAGCGTACTTGATAATGTACTGAATATATCAGTTCATACTCTGCTACTTGACCATTCGAAAATAATGACAACGTACGTCTATCTAATTTATCAGAAAGAATACGTAATTCAGGAATGTCAGCTTTTGAGCGTTTTAATACGTTAACCTGGTTGCGCGTTAAACTGAGCTTAACTAAACGTGTCAACTCACCATGAATATCACTTGAGCTAACATAAAGCGTTTGTAATTCATCATCGAGCAAGTAATCGCCACGAAGTTGAAAACCACAAGCAGATAATAAGCTTGTGGTTAACAATGCGATAGCTAAGCTTTTAAGGGCAAGGCCTATTTTAAACATTTGTCATTAACCTGTTCGTTAGCAATATTAGTTGGCGACAATATTAAGTAATTTACCTGGAATATAAATAACTTTACGTATGGTATTACCGTCGGTAAATTTTAATACGCTTTCGTCATTTAAACCAAGTGCTTCAACATCTTCTTTACTCGCATCGGCGGCAACTGTTATTTTTGCACGTACCTTACCGTTAACTTGTACAATAATAAGCTTCTCATCTTCAACTAAAGCACTATCGTCAACTACCGGCCAGCTTGCATCTTCAACATTTACATCACTGCCGCTTATTACCTGCCATAAATGATGACATAGATGCGGAGTAATTGGCGTAAGCATTAATACTACAGAGCGAACAGCTTCTTGCATTACTGCTTTATCTTCATCACTGTTTAACTTAGCTTTGCCAAGGTGATTCATTAATTCCATGATTGCAGCGATAGCTGTGTTAAAAGTATTTCGACGACCTATATCATCAGTAACTTTAGCAATTGTTTTATGTAATTCACGACGTAATTTTTTATGGTTAGCATTTAATGCCAATCCTGCAATATCTGGTACTGAAACGTTAGCAGTGCTTTCTACTAAGTCATGGGCTAACTTATAAACACGTTTAACAAAGCGATGCGCGCCTTCAACACCAGCATCAGACCATTCTAAGGTTTGTTCTGGTGGTGAAGTGAACATGATAAATAAACGAACCGTATCAGCACCATATTTCTCGATAACTTCTTGTGGGTCAATACCGTTGTTTTTCGATTTAGACATTTTGCTCATACCTGCAGATAACACAGGTTGGCCGTCAATTTTACTAATGGATGAGGTGATCTGACCTTTGTCGTCACGCTCAACGGTAACATCCGTTGGTGCAATCCACTCTTGTGCGCCATTGTCAGCTTCACGATAGTATGTTTCTGCTAACACCATGCCTTGGCATAATAGTTTTTTAAACGGTTCGTCACACTTAACTAGACCGACATCACGCAATAATTTATGGAAGAAGCGAGAGTATAATAAATGTAGGATTGCATGTTCGATACCACCAATATATTGATCTACCGGCAACCAGTAGTTTGCTTTGGCTGGATCAATCATTTGAGTATCATCATTTGGCGAACAATAACGTGCGTAATACCAAGAAGATTCCATAAAGGTATCAAAAGTATCTGTTTCACGTAGTGCTTCTTCACCGTTATAAAGTGTTTTTGCCCATTCTGGGTCAGCTTTAATCGGCGAAGTAGTGCCATTCATTACCACATCTTCTGGTAATACTACGGGTAATTCACTTTCAGGTACGGGTACTGATTCACCATTTGCAAGGTTAATCATTGGAATTGGTGTACCCCAATAACGTTGGCGAGAAACCCCCCAATCACGTAAACGATAGTTAGTGGTCGTTTTCCCTTTGTTTTCGCTGATTAATTTATCGCTAATAGCTTTAAATGCTTGCTCGAAATCTAAGCCATCAAATTCACCAGAATTGATTAAGGTAGACTTTTCTGTAATTGCGGCTTTAGCAATATCATCAGACTCTTGTCCAGCAATAACTTGCTCAATAGCTAAACCATATTTAAGTGCAAATTCATAATCGCGTTGATCATGTCCTGGCACAGACATTACAGCGCCTGAGCCATAATCCATTAAGACAAAGTTAGCGGCCCAAACTGGCACTAATTTACCGGTAAGCGGGTGAATTGCTTTAAGACCAGTATCAACACCTTTCTTTTCCATTGCAGCCATGTCAGCTTCAGTGGTTTTACTGTTTTTACATTCATCAATAAAAGCAGCTAAATCCGCATTATCAACGGCAGCAGCTAAAGCTAAAGGATGTTGAGCGGCAAGCGCAACATAAGTAACACCCATTAACGTATCAGGTCGAGTGGTGTAAATATCAAAGCTTTCAGTCGAATCAGCAACCGCAAAAGTCATCTCAACACCTTGAGAGCGACCAATCCAGTTACGTTGCATGGTTTTTACTTGTTCAGGCCACTCAGTTAATTGATCTAAATCTTCAAGTAACTCTTCTGCGTAAGCCGTAATTTTAATAAACCATTGTGGAATTTGTTTACGCTCAACTATAGCACCAGAACGCCAGCCTCTACCGTCGATCACTTGCTCATTTGCAAGTACGGTTTGATCTACTGGATCCCAATTTACCGTGGCATTTTTCTTATATACGAGACCTTTTTCGAAAAGCTGAGTAAAGAACCACTGTTCCCAGCGATAGTAATCAGGTTTACAGGTAGCTAACTCACGACCCCAATCATAACCAAAACCTAGTGATTGTAATTGATTACGCATGTAGTCAATATTTTCGTAGGTCCATTTCCCTGGTGCTGTTTTGTTTTTAATAGCAGCATTTTCAGCAGGTAAACCAAAAGCATCCCACCCCATAGGTTGCATGACATTTTTGCCTTGCATACGTTGGTAGCGAGAAATAACATCACCTAAGCTGTAGTTGCGTACATGTCCCATGTGTAACCGACCACTTGGGTAAGGAAACATAGCTAAGCAATAAAACTTTTCTTTGTCTGGGTTTTCAATAGCTTGAAAGGTGTTGTTATCTGTCCAAAATTTTTGTACTGTTGCTTCAATTGCTTGGGGATTATAAATGGCTTCCATTAAGGATTTCTCTAATGCTTTTAAGGTGTTACCGATTTACTTGCTAAACGACAAAAAGTTGCATAAATAGCGGTCAAATCGATGTGAGATCATCGCAGTAGAATACATTATATAACTGGGTAACAACAAGCATAATTAAGCTTAAATTAGAACTTTTCCTATACTTGAACCTATAGTTAAAGTAATACGCGCAAGGGAGAATACTAATGTCACATCAAAATGATTATTTTGCGGATATTTACCGGAAGCTCAACGATTGGCTGGTTGAAGTGAAGGTTGAACAAAAGCCACACATTGATGAGTTTATTAAGCAGGCTAAATTGTATGCAGGCGCAGCTGAAACAATGTCAGAGGAAAAGCTACAACAATTCACTGATAATTTAAAATATGATCTTCGTGACTTTTATCAATTAAACCGTGCGCAGGCCAAAGACTCTGTCTATTTAGGTCTTTTAAATGAAACCTTATGGGATAACTTAGCCAAACTCACAGATAAATCCCAAGTGGAATGGGCTGAGCTTGTCGATGACTTTAGTCATGATGGCATTTACAAAAGTGGCGACTTTATTGGTTTTGGTGAATTGCAATGTGAACAGTGTGATGAAAAAGTGACTATTATTCATTTTAGTGAAATAAGTGACTGTGTTCATTGTGGTTCATCAGATTTTGTTCGTCTCCCTCTCAACCCTTAACTTTACAATTACTTGTTAGCAAGTACACTAGCGCCAAAATTCGATATGCATATTTAGACAAGCTAATTTTTATACCTTGGTTTAGATATGCTAAGTGCGATACTTTCATTATTAGGAGCGCGACTCAATCACGCTCTTTAAAGGATTTATATGACTAAAATGCCTACTTACCTTGCCGATCAAACCCTTTTGGGTGTTGATGACCTCACTTCTCCTTTATCAGCTTCATTATTTTCCAATAATATAAAATCAGTCAGTAAAGACAATGAATTTGGCGCGCAGGGCTTTGTTGGTCATGAAAGAGCAAAAGAAGCTTTGGAATTCGGTTTATCCATGTCTGCCATTGGCTTTAATGTTTTTGCTATGGGTGAACACGGTACAGGGCGACAAACATTAATCAAACAGATGTTAACCTCGCTAGCAGGTCTTAAAAGTGCCCCTGATGAATGGTGCTATACCAATAATTTTGATGAAAGCCATATTCCGTTAACATTGTCGGTTAAGCCAGGCGATGGCAAAAAATTATTAATAAGCATGAATAAATTTATTGATGGCTTGATCAGCTTATTTCCAGAGGTCTTTG
>CAJXRC010000077.1 GCA_913058405.1 uncultured Colwellia sp.
GAGATCTAGTACGGTCTCGTGGGCTCGGAGATGTGTATAAGAGACAGGTATGGTAATGAACATCTGACGGCTGAAAATTGCACCATACAGTTTCCGTTCTAACTCCGCCCCTTGTCATGGCCTGAAAGTCTTTTGACCACCAACCACTCAACAACTCTTTGTATAGTTCACCTCGATAACCAGAAATCAATACAAACGTATTTTCATTATCAAACGTTTCAACAGCGCTTATCATTTGTCTATGCTCATCATCCGTCATTTCAAAATCGTAACGAGCATTACTTGTTCTTGTGTCATGGACATAGGGCGGGTCCAAATAAATAGCTGTACGACCTTTTGGTTTATACCCGACCAAATAATCAATTGTGTTTTGGCAAAGTAATTTATCTGCAGCATAGTCAAATTTATCTAGCATAGATTGGTTTAAATCAAGACCGATATTATAAAGCGCAGGGGCTTTGGTCTTCATTATCTTACCCGTACCCAAAAAACCCTCTACATAGGTTTCATGTGGCGGTATAAGATTAATAATTGCTTGATAAACACCTGAGCCACCTTTAGCACCCAAATAACTTTCTGACATAAAAACAACTCCAAAACTTTGAGTATCGAGTATAGATGTATTCGTCTATCTTGGCCAGTATAGATATTTTTAGCTATGCTTCAGCTACTTTGATCAAGCATAGACATTCCAATCTATGCAACCTGGTACCACATAGTTAAAAGCAACTATACTGCAGACATAAAAAAGCCGCTTTAATTAGCGGCTAAGTATGCTGGTTTCATTTCGTTTTTCCGTATTCGTTCATCAAATTTACTTTGATTAATTACGATAGTATCAACTTTACTGCTAAGCACAGCAATATCAGACCCTATATTTAATACTGTTGAAAATGAACTAATGGCAGCACCAAGAAAGGCAGTAATGAACATCAATATTACATTTTTCGTAAACTCGTTCATTTCCTTAACCCTTGTATTGCTGCAACAAATTGCGGTGCTGCTTTTTTCAATTCAGTCATTCCCCATATACCACCAATCATGGCAATAAGTGTTTGAACAAACCATTCAGGTACTATTTTTAAGTTGGTGAAGATTTTCGCACCGTACTCAGGAGAAATAACCGTAACAATAATAGGTAAGGCAAACAGCCAAAACGAGAACCAACGCAAGCCATTATCTTTATCTTGTAGGTTTGCCATTTCCCATTCATGGTTATTGCTTTGTTCATCACTAGCAAGCCTTGTTTGGTTGTTGATAACGGCAAGTTTTCGCTTGTGCTTTGCTGCTTTTTCTTCACCTTTGTTTTTTAGCCACTGCGTAATCGGTGACGATATAAAAGAAAGCCAGTTAGGCATGTTAACCCCCTACCCACCAAAGAAATGAAGAAACCAGAACACCACCAACAAAACCCGCCCACCCTGCATCATTAGTAAGCTGTATTTGCTCATCCATTATGGATTCTCTCTATCGTGGGTAATATCGTAAATCCAACCACCCAATGACCACGCATTATTTCCTGTAATCTTTCGACCAACAGCTAACACGCCTTGATTAAATATATTGCCATCGTTTACTGGATTGATTGCATCACCAACAACACCAGCCGCTTTGATTGCTTGGTTTTTTGCATACCAAACACCAAGAGCGCCAACAACACCAACAGCCGCCACAACGCCCACTTTTGAGTTTAATAACTTTGCTTTATTCATCGTCAACGATTCCTTTAGTATGTGCCTTTATTTGATAAACAGCTGTTGCACAAAGTGAGGCGATAACAATCGCCCCGACTGCATTTGTGAAAAATTTCATTAGACTATTGCCTCGGCCATTTCACCCAAACGATTCAGGCGAGCAATAACAAACTTTTCCTTTGTGGCCAGCACTGCGCCTTGTCTTGATTGCTCGATGGTAAAGTGACCTTTCGACCCCTCAAAAACCGACATATGAAGCATCAATTCAGGCAATACAGCAGGGCTAACATACTCACTTGGTGACATTTGCATTTTACCCGCAACATAATCGATATAAGCTTGAGTATGGTTTTTTTCTTCTGTGCCACTTGGTGCCCACTTATTAACGATAGTGTTAATGGTGTTATCACCACGCTCTAAGTATTGAAGCAAGATAATAAAACCTGCTCTAAAGCCATGTTCAGGCGTTTTAAATTCTTCAAAAGTAGCATCAAGGTTTAGCAAGCGTTCGCCTGTCCAGTCTGCCGACTCTTTAATATTGAGCGGGTTATTGTTTTCTACGTTTCTTGGTTTTCTATTCATCAGATAGAGTCCTGTTGTTAAAATAAATACCGGTGCTAAATAGAGGTAATTTTTCATTACGCTAACGTCAAATTGACTGAGCGCACAACATCATCAGAGCCGCGAGCCATAATTTTTAAAGTCGTATCATCAATGAGTGATAAAACAATTTCTTCTCTTTGGTTTGGCTCCCCTGCTGTGCTGGGTGCTAATATCTCTACCTCACCACCTGCCCGAACAGTAAACGCGTTTTTTCGGTTGGTATTACTCCCACCTATCCCAACTTGCCAGCGCACTGGGTTTGTATGCTCGGTGTCATATTTACAATAAGAGCCAACAGCCCCGCCAAATTCATCAGCAACGGTATTACCCTCACCAGAGACAAACCCTTTCGCAGCTTTTAAGTTATTTTGAAAGCCAAAACCGCCGCCATACTGCGCGGATTCATCCGCGTGAACATCTCGGCCAAACAGGTAGGTATAGCTCGCTAAATTATGCGTTGAAACGTTATACCCAAAGCAACCACTGTAATTAGCATCGGCAAAACACGCATACCCCCACATCATAGAATCAAAAGAGGCAACACTATTTGGGTTTACAAATGATGTTAACGAGCCGCTCGATACAAGCGTTCTAAATGTGGCTAGTACAATTTCATCACTTTCATTAGCAACGCCATTGCCACGGCTATTAAATAAGGTGGCATCAAGCTCGTTAATGCTTACCCCTGCTCTAAATGCCTCGTAATAACGTATATAACCTAAATCAAAGGTACTTTGCCCTGTGTAGTGTGTACCGTCAGCCGTTTGTAAACCTGCACTTGATACCCATACGCAACGTGCATCCACTTTACGACAGTAATGGCGCAATGCTCTTTTAGGGGCGTAACGATCATGTACTGGCGCAGGAGAGCCAACCAAAATGGGCGTGTCACTTCGCATCCATGTTTCAGCGCGTAATTGCTGTACCAAGGTATCGAATTTATTTAGGTGCGTTTCAAAATCGCTCTCATAGTCAGCTTCTGCCTGTTGATGCTGGATAAAATCCAATGAATCGACGCCAAGTACTGCAAGTGCAGCCTCAACTTTTGCTTTTGCTGAAGCATAACGGGTTGAAGTGACACCACTACTCACCCATTCATCAATAGACTTACCGCCCACCGCATCAAAAATAAGGTAAACAGGTCGTCCCGTTTCTTCTTGAATGCGATGGATAAGCGCAACACCAATATTATTATTGCCACCGTTACCGTGTGGGTTGGTATGTGTCATGGGCGCTTTGGTAATATCTGAGCTGCCGAATTTTCCTGTTAAAGCATCCCAAACAAAGGTGTTCTTATTGATAGGATTCGGGCCGCCATTATTAGGGCCTGACGCATTTGATTGTCCGATAAGCAAACCCACGATAGGTTTCAAGCCGTTTAAGGCGCGCTTTACCATTCGATTTGTTACTGATATTGAAGAACTACTCATTACACTAACTCCAATACATCAACGAACACGCTAGAGCCACCAGCATTGAATGCCCAAAGCTCACCCGATGTATCCATATAATCGACCATGCCAACATCTAAAAAACCACCGCTTGAATCATTAACAGCAATATCACCACCAAGTGAAACACCGTTGTTTTGGTCACTACGAATATTGATGCGGCAACTTTTACGAGTGCCCACTTCGAATAGTCTTGTTGCTTGCCCTGCCAAACATTCAACCCTTGGTTTGTGCGTGTTTGTGGCTGCGGGTAGGATACTAAGCGCATTGCCAACCGTAACAGCCCAATTACCCGATTGCTTAACAGCCCAATCACCCGATTGCTTAACAACCCAATCACCCGATTGCTTAACAACCCAATCACCCAACTGCGCAAACGTCCAATCGCCCGATTGAACAACAGCGCCCACTGTAAAAGCTTCATCAAACTGCACTTTTATCGGTGCATTATTAATGATTTCAGTTTTTGTAACTTGTGATTTTTTATTTACTGGCTTAGTGCCCGTGGTGTACTTAATTACTACAGTAGAATCAGTGATATTTTGCAAAACAAAACTTGTCACATCGCCTAAGTCGATTTGGTCACCCGCTTCAATCGGTATATCTTCAATACCTTTTGCTGACAACTCAAGCTCACCATCAACGCTTAGAACAGTAAAAAAGCCACCACTAAAATTTATCTTCTTTTTTTCATAAGCTGAAAATGTTGATTCCATTATTTACCCGCCTTTTTATTACTTGCGTTAACAACTGAAACAACAACCGCAGATAAGACAACCGCACCAATAAGACCAGCACCCGCTAAATAAATAGTTTTTGTGGTCTTTAAATCACCCATTTTTAGGTTTTCTGCAAAGTCTTTAACCGTGCCTATTGTTTTGTCGTTAATGACCTCAATACGCTCATTTGCATCACTAACCGCTGACATAGCATCATTTGCAAATTCAAAACCACGCTTGTTTGAATCCTCAATAGAAAATAAAGCATCTCTATTCGACTCAGTAAGGGCATTGATAGCTTGCTCACCAAAATCAAAACCACGTTTGTTCGAATCATCAACAGCAAGTAATGCTCTTTCGCCAAAACCAAAGGCACGGTCGCTATTATCACCAACCGCTTTTATCGCATCATCACCAAAGTTAAAACTGCGAGTTACGGCATCTTCCATACCGCTAAGCACGTCACTTACCGCATCTTCTGCAAAGTTAAGGCTTAGCTCAACCGCATCATGGTCGGTCATTACAATAGACGAACCAGCACTTTCAACAATCTGTAAGCCTGATTCAGTTTGAATATTATTTGTTTTATTGGATGTGTTACTTGATGTTGAACTTTTTGATTTTCCACCCATTACAAAGTCCTCCTATAAATATGTTCGACAAGCTCAAACTCCTGTTTGATTAGCTTTAAAATTGCTGGTCGTTTGGTATGAAACCGAATTGAAGCAAAGCCGCTATCCTTAGCAACTTTAAGAACACCACTGATAATTTCACCTAAGTCCTGCCCCTCAAAACAACAGATAACTAGCTCTTTGCTTTCGGCTCGGGTTAGCATATGCGCCTTACCCCGTTGTAACCTCCAACACTGAGCTATGCCACTGTCACATTCCTTTTTAAGATCCAAATCGTCACCACCTAATGATTTGACTAAAAAAGGCGCAGCTTGTGCAAAAGTGATTTTTTCAGCGATTATTTTTTCTGCCACAAATAAACCCCACCAAGAACCGTTACACCAATAATTGACACACCAGCCGCCCAAGGCGGGACAACCAAACCTTTATTGATGGTTAGCCCCCCTTGATTAGCGGTTGTCGTGCTATAAACGTCCCCCGAAGTGGCGTTAGTCCCTAAGTCAAGACTCCCACCCCCCGTATCCACGTTAGGCATAGGAATCATTATTTAACTACCTTGTAAACAACACCCGCCACAACCAAGAAACCAAGACCAATACCAGAGTAAACAGCCAGTTTCTTAACATTAACTGGCTTTGCTACCACGATAGTTTCATTTGCTTGGGTTTGACCTATCACAGGCTGGTGAATAGTATCGGTATTGCCTTTAGCTTGATTTGCTGGCTCTGGACGTTCACGGCTTGACTCGCTGAATTTAGCGGTTATATAGGTATTCGCAAAACCCGAAAATACATCTAAATAACCGCTGTTATCTTCGCTTGCACCACCGACAATTTCTTCTTTCGATTCTTCTGCCATGATTTACCCCTTAGGCCGCTTCAAGCACTTCAAACAACACAGGAATATTACCCGCTACCGTTACAGTTGGTTTAATCTCGAATGAATTACCCGCAGTTTGCAAAGAATCCATCAAGTTAAAGCCAGAAGCGACAGCATCAAAATGCAAGTAACCCGCTTGAACATTGCGTTCAAAGCGTTCTAGCATTAAGTTACTTTGCGGTGTTTGCATGTTCCAGCGCTCTAAGCGGTTATGCTTAATAATCAAGTTACTGATATTTGCTGATTTCATGTGCATACGCTGAATACGAGGACCACGAGCAAAGGTGCTGTAGTTATTTAAACCCGTAGCACTTGCATCAATATCAAGAACATATTTACGCGGCACCATCATTCGTTTTTCTAATGCACCGTCAAAAACTTTTCGGGCACGTTGACGAATAAAACCAGCAATTTCAGGCACAGCACCATCAGTAGTTTGTTGAGCGGTAGCAGCTGCTACTTTTAAGATGAGCGTTAAGTTATCTTGTGCGCCAGTTACAAGGCCAGTTAGGTTTTGACCATCTTCGGTGCGACCCGTTAAATCATCAAACGGAATAATGAAAACACCATCAGGTAAGGTTTCAATTGCATAGGCTTTGTTTTTGTATGACTCAAGCATGCGTAAATCTTCGCCCGTTAAATCATAGATAACATCACCACCAAGCTTTACTTGTACTTGTAAAAGCTGGTTGTTGTTAAGGTTGGTCATTAATACGATTTCAGATAGAACTGCACCCGTATCTAAATGTACGGTAGTTTTACCGCCCCAAGGAATTGATACGTTATCTAATTGCTGGTTAGTATGGCGCATTATGCACGGCCCCCTAGAAAGCGGAATGGACGGTAAGTATTAGATGCGTAAACAACAGCACCTGATAATACAACAGTAACAAGGGCTGAAACGCCCATGGTTTTATAGTTCATTTGTGAACCCTTATTTAATAAAAATACGTGTTAAAAATCAGGGCTGAGTAAAACAAATGATTTGAAATTGAAACAAGGTGAATTTGAAAACGATTTGAAATTACGTTTTTGAATTTTTGGCAATAAAAAACCGCGCAATTGCACGGTTTTAAAGGCTAGTTTGGAAATACTAGCCTGCTATTTTATAGCCGCCACTTTTATCAATTTCCTTTTGTACAGGTGACCATTTTTTTGTTAAATAATTCGATTGAGGGACGTATGCGGCCATTCTTTCAAATGTGCCACCCGCCTCAGAATAAAGGTAATGAACCTTTGTTCTGACTATCTCGTCAAGCTCTTCGGCAAACATCGATAATTTGACGTTTCTGTGGCCTAAATCAATCACATCAGCCGCACGACAACCTAACTCTTTCATTACTCGGTTTTGGTCATTTAAGCCACCTTGAGCGCCTATCACTTTAACGGGTGAATTATTCCAAATGGTTTTTGGTACTTCTGCAGAACGCTGAAAAATAGCAATAGCACGTAAGCCAAATTTACGACCACCCGTCCAGATTTTACCGATAATGGTTTCATCTTTTTGGTTACCCTCTGAGTACTCGCCGAACTCTTCAAATACCGTGTAAAGAATGCGATTACCATCAGCAGCCGCCCAAGCCAATGAAGCGAACCAATGTGCCTCAACGATTAACGCTTGTTTACGTTCTTTTTCAGTTTTCCCTTTTGGTTTTGGTGCATAGGCCAATATAAACGGCTTACCTGATGCCCAAGCCTCTTTAAATACCTTGGCAAAATTCATCCGTGTTTTGTATGAGTAAACTTTGCGGCCAGCGAGCTTTTTATACTCGCCATGCGGGTCAAAAATAATTGCTGGGTACTTGGCAGGGATAATCCCTAACGTATTCATAGCAACCCCTTTGCCCCCGCCCGTCATACAACAAATGCTAGTATGCTTAGCGTTACGTGCTGTGTTTTCATTTATCGCCACGAGTAGCCACCTCGCTTTTTTCTTCATTGTTTACTTGAAACCAAATAGGCACACCAGCCACACCAACACCACCAAGCGCCATTAATTCAGGCATCCATGAATCAAGGTTGACGTTTTCAGGGTCAACCGTCATTTTTGGCTGATACTTCTGAATAAGTGGTGCAGTTAATACGGCAAAAAGTGTCGTAGGTAATTCACCCAATACAATTTCTTTACCTGTTAAATCACTGGCAATTTTAGCAATGTGACCTAAACCAGTAACGGCAATTCCCATAGCATCCTCAGCACTAAGCTTTGATTGCTTTTGGTTACTATCACTTGCTTGCTCGGATTTTTCTTGCTGCTCGGTTTCGGCTTTGGTAGTGGTCGCATCATTCAAAATACTGTCTAAATCGGAATTATCCACGCTATACGTGGGAATGCCGTCATTTTCGGTTTCGGAATTTTCCAAAATCATATTTGAAACTTCTTCGGACTTTTCCAAACGTAAAACGCCTCTGCTTTTCCCGTTTTCATTGTCTTGTTTCAAAATCTACCCCTTTAATTTGCTAAGTTGATAAATGCCACCACCGAACAAAGCAGTACCAAGCAAAGCCGCGATTATTTTCAAACCGCTGCCCTGCTTTGGTGATTCTTGCTCAAAATCATCACTTTCAATTTTGATGTCCGATTCCAAATTTTCAGGCAAATCATCTTGCTCTGGTTTGAAATCGCTTGTTTGCTTGTCTTGCACGGTTTCAGTGGTTTTGTTTGAAACTGATTTGAAAAATTCACCTTTCACGCCAATATCTTCACTCGCTTGTGCTTCAATTTCTGCGGCTCTGACTGTATTAACCAGACCACCACAGCCATTATTACAATGAATAAAAGCTAATTTTTTTCCGTTCTTACGATGGCGAACCTCAGCAATTCGCCCACAACTACATTTAATTTGTAGCATTGGTTTTCTCCTTATTTTGGTTGAATACTTTGGCAGCTATCGCGGGTATTTTTGCTGCAAAAGCAATTAACCCAAATACGGCCATGATAACTATGTAACTTTGAAAAACGATGAAGAACACCGCGCCCACCACTACGCCAAGTGTAAAAATAAATATAAAAGCATAAAGCAGACTAGTGTTTTTCATTTAACGACTCCTTATAAAAAAGCAAAACAGGCCAATAAACCCCAGAAACTCCACTCAACAACCATCAATGTAACAACCACTAAGTAAAGTTTTTTTCGGTTCTTTGGGTTGTTTAAAGCTGGAAATTGTTTTTTAATTACTTCTATTTGTCTCACGCCACTTGCTCCCATTCCTGACCATTTAGGTCATAAGCTATATTTTCACTAGCCTCTATAATTTCAAAATTGCTACGCTGCTCAGCCCAAACCCAAGTAATTTCACTTGTTTGTAATAACTCAGCGTAGTTGTACCAATAACGCCTATTCTCTTTTACCGCTTCAATTGTGGAGGCTTTTAATTCGTCCCACGTGTTATAACGATTACTTTTGACATCACCATTCCAAAAGCGTGAACGCATAGCCCAACTAATAAAATCGACCGCTTGGTTTTCGTCTAAGTTACCAATAGCAAAATCATTGATAAACGGTAAGTTATGTGAGTTTTCTTGACAGTCCTTTATAGCTTTATCGCCTTGCACCATGCGTAATTTCATTTTTTCTATATAAGCTTGTCGCTTTTCAGTTGGTGTTTTTTTATTGATATTAGTTAGCTTTTTAACTAAGCCTTTTTCAGTGCTTCTTTGCTGAGTACAAGCGATTACTTGTGCGTTTATTTTTGCTTTTTTACGATGAAGTTTTTCGCGTAACTCGCCCAAAATAGCTAAGAAATTATCGCTATAAAACTCACCGATACATTCCCATTTTGGCGCACGTGCACTGGCTGATATTCCGTAACGATTACCACGGATAATACCTTGACCGCTATCACCACCCTTTGTTAAATAACCAACGGCTTTAAGCAAATAATTACTAGCGGCTTGAGGTGTTTTAATACGCTCTAACTTAGCAAAGCCATGCTTCCAAATACCCTCTAACCTTTCAGCCCAAGCACGAAAAACAGGTTGTTCAACTTGCCAGCGCATCATTACATGAACATGAGGATTCTTTTCGCCTTGCTCATTTTCTGGCATTTCAGCAACCCACATATAATCTAGCGGGGCTTGCTTTTCGACTTGACCAGTCATGTGCTCTAAAAATTTAGGTGAGGTGTGTTTTCTTGGGTTATATCGAACCGCTTCAATTGAGTCATTATCAAAAGTTTCGCCATCACTTGCGAACGGGTCGACAAACTCAGGACAAATCATTGGTAAAGCTGATTTAACTTTTCGTTTTGTGCCTGAGTAAATAACCATGTTAGCGGCTTTACTTTTGGTTGTTGTCACTTCTTTAAATCGTGGGAACCATCCGCGCTGGTACATTCTTTGGCTAGCATCAAAAAAACGACTAACCTCAGTACCGACACTTGAAACGGGCTTGAATTCTACCGATGAAAACGCACCACTTGCAGGTATAGCATTGCAATAGCCTTTTATGTTTTCAGCTTTTTCAATATCTAGTGCTTTATTTGTTTGAGCATACTCAACCGGCACACCATCAACGCATCGAACTTGACCCCATTTATAATTTTTTACTTTACCTTGAGGAATAGCGACAATATCTAAAATTCTTTTTCGTGCTTCATTATTAAAAGTAAGGGTTAAAAACGTACTGTAACCACCACGACACGCTGAAAGGTATGCGCCACTCTCAAGTATGCTTTTAACGGCTTTACTGCTTAATGACTCTGTAAAACGCTCGCCTGTCGTACTTGGTGGTGTAGACTTTGAACCAAGCGCACCAGTTTCCAAACCTAAACGGTAATTGCCCGACCATTCTTGGTGATACATGCGAACACACGTTTTGCTTTTTTCTGAAATGGTACCCACTTTTTCAATACTGGCAAAGTGAGCACTTTTTGAAATTGTTTTACGACTGGCTAGCGATAAAGGCTCTGGGCAAGTATGAAGCTGCGCTTCAAACCCTCTCTTTTCGATACTATTGGCTTTTAACTTGTTAGACCATCGCGTTTGGGTAAAAGTGCGTTTCTGCTGCTTTTGCGCTTGGTACAAGTTGGAGAAAAAGCCTGTCGGACTTTCGGTCCTCTTGACTAGCCTATTACTTTCAGCTTCAAACGCTCTGCGTTTTTGCTCTGCTGCGCAGGGCTTTACTTTGCCAGATTCGATTATCTGCAAAGCTTCGGTCATTGCTGCGGCAGTTTCCAAACTTTCTTTTGTTGGAACTAAAAAAAGCGGCTTCATTAGCCGCTTTTGGTTCTGGGTATCATGAATATTCAAATTCACGGTAAACGTCTCTTTACAGGTCGTTTTATCTGGTCTTCTAAGTCACTCAACCTAAGATAAATACCACCAAATCCAGTAAAAGAACCGATAGAGGTAATGAGCCCTCTAACCAACCCCTCCGCAAACGGACTGTCACAATTTTGCTCTTTAATAACGCGTAAAAATGTCAGTGCGTTCCTTAAAATATCAGCCTCTGCATTGGTTAATTTAGCCATTACGCCCCCCCAACAATTAACTTATTAGGCGTACCATCTATGCGAGCCAAAAAACTACCTTTGTTTTTATGGATGTCTTTTGCTATATCCTCAGCGACTTTTTCAGGCTGAATGTTATCCATATAACCTAGAGAAACAACTTCCTCCCAAGCCTCCCAAGCACAACCATCAGGCAAACACTTATCCCAACCGTAACCACACTTTAAAATAGAAAAAACTAACGAACGGTAATAAGTGCCCCCATCGCCTCTATTAATCATCATTACACACCAACCTTAGCAGCAGCCGAACAATGACGAGCAATTGCACCAAGCTGGTTAATTTTATTTAAGGTTTGTTTGAAACGATTAGTCTCTACTTTTTTGGTTTTTAATTTTGTTCTGATTTCAGCAACGTGAGCGTTCACGGTTTCTTGAGAAGATACATTACTGTTAAGTACTTGCTGCGCCATTCTGCGAATCATTGCATCGTGAGCAATAGCGTTGAAGTCTTTGATTTGATGTGGTTTTTCTACTTGATTGGTTTGTTGTTCAGTGTTCATTCAGTTATCCCCTGTTAAATTAGCAGCTTGTTTGGATAATTGCGGGTTTGTTGCAACGCCCCCGCAATCCAAGGAACTAATATTTAAAATGATACTTTCGGGTAGTGAACTGAAATAACACTAAATGAGCGTCAACAACATCAGGTAAAACGGCTTGTACCGCGAAAGCAAAATAAAGATACCAAACGGGGATACAAAAAGATACCAATCGGTATCGGGTTGTCATTTTGGTAGACAGTGCTAAAATTAAGAAGTCAACAACTTTTAGGAAAAC
This sequence comes from uncultured Colwellia sp., assembly GCA_913058405.1. Taxonomy (GTDB): domain Bacteria; phylum Pseudomonadota; class Gammaproteobacteria; order Enterobacterales; family Alteromonadaceae; genus Colwellia. Next base: position 12,266 of record CAJXRC010000077.1, read on the forward strand.
AATATGAACTTACAAGACTTACTGAATACCGTCTGTGGCGAAGTATCAGATATCAAAACTTCTAAAAAACTAGGTATCAGCCGTCAAATGTTCAGCCACTACCGAAACGGGCGAAAAAACCCTAGCGACGAAGTACTCGACAAAATAATAGAATTAACAGGCTTGAACCCTGTTGATGTTTACATGGCAGCGTATGCCGAAAAGATATCAAACCCAATAGTGGCCGAGGCTTTCAGGAATCAAAGTCATTTAGCTGCATAGAAATTACAAACCCGAAAAACACCGCCTTTACAGCGGTTTTTTTATGTTTGCAATATGCTAGATAACTTGAAAAAGCCTTATTTATTAACGGTTAACATAAACCTGTTAAGACAATAAAAACCACTAAAAATAAAACACTTTAGAAACAAATACTTACAGACAATCACAGGTCAAAAATTGCCGCAGATAATAACCCAAATTGATCATGATTTGCATCTTTGTGATGAAAAATCATGGCAAAAAGACTTACGTGATGTAGTGACTGAACCAGAAAAACTGCTAACACTGGTCAATATCGCCGCTGAAGACTATTTACAGCATTTTAATGCACGTAAATTATTTCCCGTGCGTGTGCCTTTATCATTTATTAAGCGTATGAAAAAAGGTGACTTTGATGACCCATTGCTCAAACAAGTAATGCCTCTATCTAGCGAGTTTTTACTTACTGATGGCTACACTGCAGATCCTTTACATGAACACGATACCGTTGCTGAAGGCTTATTACATAAATACAAAAACCGTGTATTAATGATAGTTAAAACAGCCTGTGCTATCAATTGTCGTTATTGCTTTCGCCGTCACTTTCCCTATCAAGATAACAGCCCTAATAAAAAGCGCTGGCAAAGCGCCCTTGACTATATTTCCTCTCATAATGAAATAAGTGAGGTTATTTTCAGTGGTGGCGATCCTTTAATGGCCAATGACGATCATTTAGCGTGGCTAGTTGAACAGATAGAGCAAATCCCCCATGTATCACGTTTACGTATTCATAGCCGCTTACCTGTGGTAATTCCCAATAGGATCACAGCCAAACTGGTAACACTTTTAAAGCGCTCACGTTTAAAAGCCACTATGGTATTGCATATCAACCACCCCAATGAAATTAACCAAGAGTTAATTGATGCATTAGAGCCGCTTCGTGAAGCACGGATCCCACTCTTCAACCAAAGTGTGCTTTTACGTGGCATAAATGATGACGCACAAGTACTAATTAACCTTAGTGAAGCGTTATTTGATGCTGGTATTCAACCCTACTACTTGCACCTGTTCGATGCAGTGCAAGGGGCGGCCCACTTCGATATTTCAGAAGCTGATGCAGTAGCGATTGTTAAAACTATGCTCGCAAGCTTGCCGGGATTTTTAATGCCTAAATTGGTGCGAGAAATTGCTGGCCAAGCTAACAAAACGCCGATCAATCTGGCATAATTGCCCAAAAGAATACCAGATCTATTACGTTAATCCCCACTCAGCGAGATTAACTTAAATGAGCAGGTATAAAGTCCTCACCTCAAAGTAAGAAATGTTATGACTAAAGCTATCGAACAACAACTTATTGAAAATATTTCAGTGATCTTAAAGAAATCATTAACGGCTGACGCCACCTTAGCTGATTTACGTGAAAATAAAAAAGCGAGTTTTAAAGCTATTTTTACCGCAGATTCGGTATTTAATAGTTCTGCAGATACTTTCCAACCCTATGTTGAAGAAGTTGCTGATGACCTTTTACAATGGCAAGCAAGTAAAGACCAAGGACTGCTGATTACTTTAGTTAAAAAGATTGAGCAGCTATTTACGGTATTAGCCAACTTTGAGCAAAGCTATAATTAATCGGTTTGATATTATATCATTGCTCAACTAACTTAGTGGCTCGAACCAGCCGCTAAGTTATTCGACAACTCTTTCTGAAGTCACTTGTAATTTACAATCATGTTCATTGAGTAAAGCGAGAATACTCAGATTGAGTTGATTAATTTCATCTAAAAAGACATCAAAGTCAGTCGTATTAACATAAGCAAAAATATCTAATTCTAACCCGTAGATAGTATACGCTTTGAAATGACTACGTAATGGGGATGTGGCAAGACTATCAGTCGAGCTGAGCATGCTCCTAATTGCTACAAGCAGTGCATCAATATTTTCCTTTGGCGTATCCGGTGTTAAGAAAATTTTAGGTTTAAAGGCCATTTTTTCACGTTCTGAGTAATTCTCGATATTCATATCAATAAATTTCGCATTAGCGACATAAATAACACTTCTATCTATCGTACGAATACGCGTTGCACGTAATCCAATCTCCTCTACCACACCTAAACTATTGCCAAATCGACAGAAATTACCAATCCTAATAGGAGCCGAGGTATATAAGGTAATAGCGCCAATGATATTTTCTACCGTTTTTTGCGCGGCTAAAGCAATGGCTAAACCACCAATCCCTAAACCCGCTAATAAAGTGGAAGCATTGAAACCAAGGTTTTCTAACCAGTTCAACCCGGCAATACTAAAGATCATGATCTTTATTACTGTGCCAGCTGGTCTAAGTAAGTACACGGCTAAAGGTTTATCTTGAGCGATAAATTTCTCTGCCAATAGTACTTTCATTAAATCAATAAAGCGAAAAGTCACCCAACACCAAGCAATGATCAGTAAAGTACTTCCTTCAGTCACAGCCCTGAGCGCGATAGTTACATTAGCTTCATCATGAAAATTACGTGCAAAAATTACCGCGATTAATAACGCAAAAGGTTCTTTTATGAATCTTAAAACTTCATTTGATACTTTTGTATAAATTCGTTTTATGCCAAAAGCGACCACCCAAGTAAGTATTTTTGCAATAAAATAATACAATACCAGCATCAATAGGAAATATAACCATTGCCAAAGCATGACTCCAAATAAGTCTACTGCGGGTAATTTCTTAGCGAGAAACTCTCCTAAAGGCGAGTATGAATAGCGTTTAAATAAGCGGGGGATTTTCTCAACGGTAGCATTAGATATTTTCCATATTTTAATCTTATCTTTCACTCGAGGAACACGCTGTAATAGAATATCGACACTATTACCTTGGTAATCTACCTTTCCGATTAACTCTCTATACGAAGGTAAATTATCATTTTTACGCCCTTCTTTTAGTGAACTAATACTATTAAGATCAACCCAAAGAGTACGATTCAATACTACACCTAATTGTCTTGCCAATTCTTCTTTGCCAGTACTAAGCGTTTTGTCAGACAGATTACGGTAATCGAGGTAATTAGTGGCTAATGTTAAATCACCAGAACGCAAAGCAGCTAAATAGCCTGCGATTGCACTACGAGGTTGTCCTCGTTCAAAGTCATCCTTAGGCACATTGTAATTATCAGCGTTATCCGGTTGTTCTAGATCTTGCTCAGACTTCTCTTTACTTTCGAGCATCTTTTTAATAGAAACATCTTCACCATTGTTAGAAGATTGGGCACTCAATGCACTTTGGCTATTAAAAAGTAGAACGATGAGAAAGATAAAAGTAGTGGCAGAACGGATAAAAAAAGTTGAGTTTTGGATGAGCTTCATTGCGCCTTATCCTTGCGATAATGTAAAATAACTTAGCAAAGATAATAACTTAAATATACCAATCAGACTAATTTAATGATTACTTAGCGAAAATAAAAAGGCTTAGAGGTAAGACTTAGAATGAAGAGAATGGTTATTCAGGAGAATATGCTTCACCCATTTGGCATGACTTAAGTAAAATAAAGTTTTAAGCAATAAAAAAGCCACAGAAGTGACTTTTATAGGATTTATTGAATAAAGCGTTACTTAGTAACAATCATTTCTTTAAAGGTTTCGTTGAACCATTCATCAAGCATTTTCTTTTCATAACCAAGCGACTTATTACGATACTTTAAGCTACTTCCTGACATGAAATTCATATCTTTTACCACAACGTCATCTGATTTAATCACAGATCCATCGGCATCTAATATTTGGTATGAGAAATTCATCCGAGGCGAGTATATTTCCTTAACAATACGCGTACGATTGACGCCACCGTGATGTGTATCACCTGCTAAATCGACATCAGTAACATCAATTTTTAAGGTTTGCCCTGCTGGCAACATTTCGGCTAGTTTAGCAAAGTGCTTTTCAAGATCTTTAAAAGTACGCTCTCTAAACTGCTTACGTCCGTCATTACCTGAATCAATATCACGGTAACTTTTATAATCAGTCCAAGTTACTTCACTTGTTGCCGCAAAGGCATTTGGTACTAATAAAAAACTAGCTGTTAATAGGGTAACCATTAATATAGATTGTTTCATATCTTGTTCCTCAAATTAATTATCAACTTAAGTAAAACAGAAAACACCGGCTAGTGTAGTATCAATTTGATACTAACGTGTGCTAATTTGTAGCGTAGAACTGTTTCATTACGCGGCTAACAATTGCTGCCGTACGTTGTTCCCTTTCCGCGTCACTTATATCTTCATGAGCAAAACCTTGTACAGCACCACGCCATACTTTGTCTCCTGTTAGAGCATCTTCAATATAAATTAAAAAACTCCCTTTTCTAAATTCATCATTGTCTGGTAAGCCCGGTGTGATACCAAACTTGTCATTAATAGTTTCATCTGATAAGTCGCTGGCTAAAGCGATACCAAAGCCCACATGAAAAACAGAGTTACTGGCGTCGTCAGTATTTCTGTAACCATGCTTTTTTAAGTCAGCAACAATAGCATTCGCATAAAACTTATATGCTGCTTGAGTTTGCTCCGGTTTTAATGATGTTTCTTTTACATATTTAGGTGCTAAAGAGAACTGACTACCTTGTGCATAAGAGATTGGAATATCGCGAACACTAGATATCGCCAACTGATTTTTATTGACTGGTTTCTCTTGGGGAACAGTCACACAAGCACTAACAAATAAACAACTAAATAGAGCTACAGCAAAACTAATATTTTTCTTCATTATTCAATCCTAGAAATATGTATGCACATATCAATACTGACTTAATTCCATAATTAAGTATATAAATACATCCAAATAAATTCTGCGATAGAATGTAATATAAATGAACTAATTTGATCTCAAAATCCTCGATAAAATAATGCTAAATAGAATCGTTTTTGTGCATAATCAGCTGACTTATTTCTGTCTCTTATACACATCTCCGAGCCCACGAGACCGTACTAGATCTC
>CAJXRC010000078.1 GCA_913058405.1 uncultured Colwellia sp.
CTATCCTCTTCGTCGGCAGCGTCAGATGTGTATAAGAGACAGATGTTATATAATAAATGACCGTTGAGTATTGAAGTACTTATAATCAATAACATTATTATTAATAAATTTTACTTTATAAAATGTATGAGCACATGAACAAGGCAGTATTAAATAAATGAATAAATTCTTTAAAAAATTTTCAATTAGTCAAACTATTATTTTTTTATCAACTTTTCTATTTAGCTTACAAGGAATTTACGGACTGATAATTAATAAGAACCTCAATAGCATTGGCCAGCATATTACGCAAATTGAGACGCAATATATTCCACTGACTAAAAAAATAACACTATTAAGCGAATATCAGTTAAAACAAGAAATCGAATTTGAACGTGCCTACCGTTTTGCCCTTGAAATCAATGAAGCCGATAACAGTTTTAGGCTCTTTACTGAGAAAAAAAATGCATTCCAGCATTTATCAAAAAAAATTGATGATGAAATAAAGCATACTTTGAAAGAGCTTGCGCATGATACGAAAGAGGCTGATAAAAAAGAAACAAAAGAACAGTTTTTAGCCTTAACACAGCGCTTGGAACGTTTTAAAAGTAGTCATAAAGACTGGAGTGATGAAATTAATCATACCTTTAAATTATTAGAAAATAATGACTATGATAAGTTAACAGATCAAGCTGAAAGGCATGCGGCTGAGTTAGAGAATGATGTACACGAAATTTTAATTGAAATTGAACGTTATACCTCAGAGTCAATTCATGAGCTTAGTGAAGAAGACCATAATGCTTTACTGGCGGGTATCATTTTAGTGACTATTTCTTTGTTGATGGCAATTTTGTTGACCAAATTGATTACCACTAACTTAAAAGAAGACTTAAATGACTTAAAAGCTAATATTGAAAGAATTTCAGAAGGTGACTTATCAACGAAAGTTAGCTCAAAACTAGGTAAGGAGTTTGGCATTAATATCATGCGTCAACACTTACAAAGCACTATGTTAATGGTGAGAAGTGGCGCAGATGAGTTGATGGGAGCCAGTAATGAATTAGCTGAAGTAAGCATTAACGTCATGAAAAATGTCAATCGGCAAGCCGAAGAGGTTGATTTGGTTTCAGTTGCAATGACTGAGATGGAAGCGAGTTCTCTGGAGGTAGCACAACACGCTGAGAATACGCAAAACTTAACAATACTTGCTTCAGAGAAAGCGAATGAAAGTCGAGATATTACGGCCAAAGCAATGAGTGCTATGTCAGATTTAACCAAAAGTTTGGACCAAAGCAGTCAAAATATACAAGAGCTAGATCAGCACAGTGCCAATATAAGTTCGGTCTTAACTGTGATTAAAGATATTGCAGATCAAACGAACTTACTTGCCTTAAATGCTGCTATTGAAGCTGCACGCGCTGGTGAACAAGGCCGAGGTTTTGCTGTGGTAGCTGATGAGGTGAGAACTCTGGCGAAGAGAACACAAGATTCAACTGTTGAAATTGAAGAAATGGTTAACTTATTTACTCATGGTACTGCCCAAGCAGTTCACTCCATACAAATTAACTCTGAACATGGCAAAAGTAGTCATCAGACAACGCTAGAGTCGAATCATAAAATAGAAGACATCCAAGTGGCGATGGAAGATATTAACGATATGAATAATCAAATTGCTACGGCAGCGGGAGAACAATCTTGTACCAGTCAGGAACTTTCAAAAAATACAGCAATGATCAGTAAATTAAGCTCTGAGAATATTGATTCTTTTTCTCGAGTATCAGCATCTTCTGAACAGCTTTCGTCTTTAGCAAGTCAATTGAATGATAAAATAGGTAAGTTCCAGTTAGTATAATTAAATCAATGTTTTGGGTAATAATTTACAACCGTTATTTTTAAATTTAACTAGTTAAGGCCATTACTTTAGGTGATTTTATAGATCTTATATCAAGTTTTGGCCACATGAACATCAATATGAGGAGGGATAAAAATGCGCTTAGGTCGATATTACTTAGGATAATAAATAGTAGTATTGATGGCGACTTTCAAAAGACTAAAGCATGCTATTTGAAAATGAATAGGTATAATGTGCAATTTTAGACGCTTATGAATTTTGCAAGGTCAATTTGTGAAGCAATTATTTAACCCCGCTATAAATTTAATGAACAATCTGAGTTACCCTCGTAAATTAATTGTACTTGGTGGACTTTCTCTCCTTTCCTTATTGATTGTTTCAATTTCCTTATTAGTCTATTTATCCGGGTCTATTAGTACCGCTAATCAGCAATTAGAAGGCTTGAAGCAGGCACAAAAAACATCAAGACTTATTCAAACGCTGCAGCAACACCGAGGAATGTCAGCGGCTGTTATTGCAGGAGTTAATGACAGTGCTGATAAACAGATGTTGGTTAATAAACAAGTCGATAAAAATTTTTTTAATGTTGGTAATGAGTTACCTTCAGAATTAAAGCAAGCAGAAAAATGGTCTAGTATACAAGAGCAATGGCAATACTTAGACGCTAAAGGAATTACGCTAGCACTTGATGAAAGCTTTCATTTGCATACAGAACTCATTCATAATTTGAATTCTTTACAACTACAAATCGCTGATTATTACTTTTTATTGGTAATGGATGATCTTGATTCGTATTACTTAACAAATAGCTATTTATTCACTATTCCCATCACCTTAGAACTACTTGGGCAAGCACGCGCGGTTGGTGTTTCATACCTGGTAAATAAGGACATAAAATCGAGAGGGGAAATGATATCACTGCTATCAAATACCGTTATACCGCTTGATGTCTTTAAAGAGAATGTGAGCAAGGTTAAAAGAGAATTGATTTCTAATGGAGAAAGCCTTTCTGCACAGGAACTCAGTCAAAAAATTGAGAGGCATATCAAATTTACCTTAGATGGCATCTTAGCTAACACCACGTCTTTGAGTTCTCTTGAACTTTATAATCAATCTACTTACGTTATTGATGTCGGTTATCAGTTTTTAGATAATTCACTTTCTTTTACCCTAAGCACTTTACTTCACAGCAGAGTTAAACAAGCAAACACTCAATTAATTGTGAGCATAGGCTTTTCGTCAGCATTATTTCTGATTGTTCTGTACTTTATAATAGGACTACATTTTTCAACAATTAGAAGTATTAATTCCCTAACCCAAGTTACGGGTAAGTTCTACGGTGGTGATCTCGATGCTCGCGTGACCCTTGATACTCATGATGAACTAAATAATATAGCGCTCGGATTTAATGAAATGGCAACATCGTTTCAGAATCTAATGATTGATAAAGAAGAAATAAGTTCAAGACTTCGTGCCATCATTGATAATTCTCCCATAGGAATTTGGTTTACAGGAATTGACGGTCGTTATCATTTCGTCAATAAGACATTTTGTAACTTAGCGGGAATAGAAGAAGAGGATATGCTTAATACCCCTGCTGCTAATCTAGCGCTATTATTGGGGGAGGACATAGCTCATCATTGCTTAAACTCCGATAGAGCTGCTTTAGCACAGGACTTTCCCCATGTCTCTTATGAAACAATCCCTCGCTTAAATGCCAAACCATATATTCTTGAAATCACAAAAGTGAAATTGAAAAATGCACGAGGTGAAGTGGTTGGTTTGATTGGCATCAGCAAAGATATTACCAATAAACGTCAGCAGGAAGAAGATTTAAAACTGGCAGATATCGTGTATCAAAATAGCTCGGAAGCGATGATGATCACCGATAGTAATAATGAAATTATCGCAATTAACCCAGCTTTATCTGAAATTACGGGTTATAGCGCCAGTGAATTAATTGGTAAAAATCCTAGTATATTTAGTTCAGGCAAGCAAAGTGCCGAATTCTATCAGTCAATGTGGGAAGAAATAAAACTAACAGGCACATGGCAAGGCGAAATTTGGAACACTAAAAAGAATGGTGGGGAGTTTCCAGAATGGCTTTCAATCAATACCATTTACGATGATTATGGCAACGTTTTCAGACGGATTGCGCTATTCTCAGATATCACAGAAAAGAAAAAGAAAGATGCATTGATATTAAGGCAAGCGAAATATGACAGCCTTACCAACTTACCCAATAGAATAATGTTTATCGATCGGTTGGAACAAGAAATAAAAGTCTCTCACCGTAAGATGCAAAAGTTTGCTTTGATTTTTATTGATCTAGATAATTTCAAAAAAATAAATGATACGCGGGGTCACGTTTATGGTGATGCACTACTTATCGAAGCAGGAAAACGAATTACGCATTGTATACGAGAAGTAGATACTGTGGCGCGACTAGGGGGAGATGAATTTACTATTCTTTTGTCTGACATTGCCGATATACATAATGTCGAATCAATTTGTCAGAAAGTCTTATTGGCTTTAAGTGAACCGTTTTATATTTCCAAAATGTATACTTATATTTCTGCTAGCTTAGGGGTTACCATTTATCCGGATGATGCAAGCAGCACTTTGGAATTATTAAAAAATGCTGACCAAGCAATGTATCTGGCTAAGAACCTTGGCCGAAATAGGTTTTGTTATTTTACCGCTTCAATGCAAGAGCAAGCACTAGATCATTTAGAGTTAATGAATGACTTGCGTGAAGCTATTATTTTGAATCAACTTGCTGTGTTTTATCAACCCATAATTGACTTAAAAACGGGAGTTATTCGTAAAGCTGAAGCCCTTTTACGTTGGAAACATCCCGTTAGAGGTATGGTAAGTCCTGCTGAGTTTATTCCTCTTGCTGAAGAGTCTGGATTAATTGTCGAGATCGGCGATTGGGTATTCAAACAAACAGTTCAACATATTAATAAATGTAAAGAACAGCTTGGTTTAGATATACAAATCAGTGTCAATAAATCACCCGTACAATTTAGAGAATCAATAGACCAGCTGGATTGGTTATCATATCTTGCTGCGAACGAACTGCCGGGGGGAAATATTGTTATTGAAATAACCGAAGGTTTGTTAATGAATAATAATATCAGCACCATGGAGCAGCTTTCCAGGTTAAGATCTGCCGGTATAGGGCTGTCTATGGATGACTTTGGTACGGGATATTCATCACTATCGTACTTGAAAAAGTTTTCGCTTGATTATTTGAAGATAGATCAGTCGTTTACGAGAAATATAACGTCAGGCTCTGAAGATATGATTTTGTCTGAAGCTATTATCACTATGGCTCAAAAGTTAGGTTTGAAAGTGATAGCTGAAGGTATCGAAACAGAAGAGCAAAAAGACTTACTCATTAATGCTGGCTGTGATTATGGTCAAGGGTATTACTTCTCAAGGCCGATACCTGCAGATGAATTTTTGCAGCTATTGGCTCGAAACTCTTGTGATTTAGAGGTGAATGTAAATGCTAGCTGTGAGTATTAATGGTTAATAGTCAGGTTACTGATGCTTTAGTAAGTATTTATGAGTAATTCAGTTCTAGTGGATCGATTAATTCAATACGGTTTTAATTCAAAAGGATGAGGTATTTCATGGAATCACCTAGAGATAATAAAACGGACTTTATGCAAGCAGTTATTAATGCTGCGCCAACGCCTATTTTTTATAAAGATGCAAAAGGTCGATATTTGGGATGTAATAAAGCTTTTGAAGAATATATAGGTTTAACCCGTGGTGAATTAATCGGTAAAAGCGTCTTCGAACTTTTTGATGACGATCTAGCTAGTACTTACTTCAAAGCAGATAATGCCTTATTTGAAAGAAAAGGTACGCAAATTTATGAAGCTAAGGTGGAGTATGCTGACGGTTCAATTCATGATGTGATGTTTCACAAAGCATATTTTCATGCTGAAGGTGTCGAAGGCGTTGTAGGCTCAATACTTGATATTACGGAGCGAAAAAAAGCTGAAAAGCGATTAGAGCAACTTGCATTAACTGATAGTTTAACAGGGTTAGATAATCGGTATTCGTTAATGAAAAGTCTCAAGCATTCGTTGTTACGCCAGCATCGAGAAAACTTTACATTGGCATTCTTGATGTTAGATTTAGATGGATTTAAACAGATTAATGATAGCTATGGACACCCTGTAGGAGATGCTCTGTTAATCGCTGTTGCTAAGAAGTTAAAGAATCATTTCCGAGAAAGCGATGTTATTGCTAGGGTTGGTGGCGATGAATTCTCTGTCATACTAGAGAACATTTCTTCTACAGAGTCATTAAGATTACTAGCTAATAAAATATTAGCTGAGTTTGTTGAACCTTTTATTATTGATAATAATAGTTTTACTATAGGAATCAGTATTGGTATTGCTATATCCTCTTCTTGCGAATGCTCATCTGAAGATATTATAAAACGAGCAGATGCAGCACTGTACCAAGTAAAAAATAATGGTAAAGGCAATTACCTTTTAACTGTAGTAAATTAGCGTAAATATCCATACAACTTATAGCATCATGGGCTATTAAAATACTTCCACAGCCATTTTTATATTTTTATCAAATAAGATGATTACTTAATATGTAGTTGATTGAAGTCAGTAAAAAAAGACTGACTTTAGATTATAGTTTAATGAATTATCTATTAGTGTAATAAATATAAAAACACTAGGAAATATCATGGCTGCTGTACATCCTAAACTTATCGAAAGTTTAGTTGATCAAACACCAAGAGCAATGATTGCTATGTTAATAGTATCTTCTGCTTACTTCGGGATATTTATCAAATTCGTTCCATTGATAGTGTTGATTGTTTGGTTTGTTTTTCAAATATTATTGGCCGTATATCGTTATTATAATGCAATGATGTTTAAAACATATTTAGCACAAAGGACTCCTGAAAAAATAGAACAAAATGAAGTCTATTTTATGCTTTCTAATGTATTTCAAGCTGGTATGTGGACAATATCTTCGGTCCTATCTATTGTATACGCTCCCCAACCATATGAATTAGTTAGCTTAATATTGACCATCGGCATTATAACTGCCGCTGCACTCTCTATGTCATCACTTTATAAAGCATATTTAGTCTTTTTTTTCTCAATGATAATCCCTCAAATTATTATTATGATTTGTTATGCTGAACATCAGCATATTGGTTTAGTTGTCTTAATTTTTATTTATATTCCTGCCACGATCCTACTTTCAAGAGCCATTTACAATAGCCGTTTATCAAGTATTGAAGCGCATGATGAACTAGAAAAAAGTGTCGATGAGCTACATCGACTATCAATAATGGATAACCTTACGAATATATATAATCGACGTTATTTCTTTGAAATGTCTAATAAGTTAATTGCCACAGCAGCGAGAGAGAAAAAAGCAGTTTCACTGCTCATGCTTGATATCGACTTCTTTAAACAAGTTAATGATAGTTACGGGCACCAAGCTGGGGATTTTATCTTAGTAGAGTTAGTGAAAGAGATAGAAACTATGACGCGCAAAAGTGATGTTTTTGCTCGTATTGGTGGAGAAGAGTTCACTATATTACTCAATAATACTTCACTGAAAGGCGCACAGGTTATTGCAGAGAAAATGCGTATAAAAATAGAAAATAAAGTGTTTAGTTATAATAATGCTTCGATTGATATCACTATTAGTATAGGTATTTCTGAATTAACAGCTGTAAATACCTCCATTGAAGATTTATATAAACAGGCAGATAAGCAGCTTTATAGCGCTAAAAATAATGGCAGAAATAGAGTGTCAGTAGCAGTAATTTCAGCTTAACTATGATGAAAAACACATTGATTTAGTAGCAAATAGTCAAATTTAAAGGCTGCCTTGTGTTCTGTTGATCTGCCTTTGATATTACTTTCATTAGATCCCCTTCTTGAATTGGCAACTAGGTGAACTTGTCAGGAATATACTCTTCTTTATGAGGTTATAAGATGGTCTGTGAGCAGCCTATTCTAAAGTGAGGTGTTACTATTTCTACTTGTTAGGGATGATTGTTGATGGTTAGAGCCATAACAATAAGTTATTTTGTTTTAAATGCATAATATAGCTTGGTCTATGACGAATATATGAGACAATTTAGATTGCTATCACAATCCAATGGTTCATTATGAAACTTTTAGTTCGTAACCTTTCTCGCTCAACAACCGAGCAAGAACTTCGTATTTTATTTTCCGCCCACGGCACAGTCGCAGAATGTAGTTTAGTTTTAGATCAAGCTACAGCTAAATCAAAAGGCTTTGGCTTTGTTGAAATGCCTAATGAGGCAGAAGCAAAAGCGGCATTAACTGCTTTGCATGAAACAAGAGTTGCTAAGAATAAGATCCGAGTAAAAATAGCTCAGTAGAGTTATGGTTTAAATCAAAAACCAGCGTCTTAGCTGGTTTTTTTATGTCTAGGATTTAGTCTTGCTTTTTTTTGAATAAGTTCGATAGGCATTAAGGGGAAAATAACCCTATTTATTGCTATAGATTACCGATGATTCAAGTGAATTAATCACAGACTATTTTTTGATTGCTACGCGTTTCATCTTGACCGTCGTTATTGTTATCTTTCGTCGCATAAAAACGACCTGACCGAGCTATTACTATAGCTCTTGATTTTTCTTCATATTCCTTTGGACAATACCTTAGCGTACCATTACTTAAACCATATAAGTGACCTGTTGCCTGATAAGTTATTTTGTTTCTGTTAGTCGCGTATTTTAATATATCGCCGGCGTTTATAGGGCTTTTTGTCGCAACCAAGAGTTCATTGTTGGCGCTATCAAATATCTGGTTGTTGTTATTGTCAACGAAGACAGATAGTTCTTCATGCCAATCTGTAGAACAAGTACCATCGCTCTTTAATGGACAAATAATAACATTACATTCCTTATTTATTGCGTGATTTCGTGCCGCGAGCAACAAACGAGAGAGACGTGATATTTCATTATCGACCCGTAATTGTACAATAAAATCATTGAAACTGGGTAAAGCGATAGTAGTGAGTATTGAGGTTACTCCTATACTCACCATCAGTTCAATTAATGTCATTCCTACGATTAATTGATGAGAGGTATTAGATGTTATTTTGGGTGTGTTTTTTTCACAACTAGAGTGAGTATAAAGCATAAAAAATCCATTTTTATTAACTGCCCTGTGTTATTCAGTTATAGATAATAAAAATGGATTATGCGAAGTATTGAACGTCTTTTAATTTACGTTTTATCGTAGATTGTTGGTATTGCTTGTCTTTTATGTTGAGTTTTTTTATAAATGTTGATGATATGTTCGCTAACTGAAGCAGTGACTTGTTTACCTTCTAAGAAATTATCTAATTGCTCGTAGCTAATGCCTAAGGCATCTTCATCTGTTTTACCAGGCTCGAGTTCTTCCAAATCAGCAGTAGGTGCTTTATCTACTAATATACTTGGTGCCCCTAGCTCTTTAGCGAGCGCTCTAACTTGTCTTTTTGATAATCCAAAAAGGGGAGCTAAATCACAAGCACCATCACCCCACTTAGTAAAAAAACCGGTGATGTTTTCTGCGCTATGATCCGTACCTATAACTAAAGCACCAATAATTCCAGCAATATGATATTGGCTTGCCATACGCATTCTAGCTTTTGCATTACCTTTAGAAAAATCAATTTGAGCATCGCTAGCGGTTAGAATTTCAGCTTTGCTCATTGCTTGTAATACTTCGTGGTGAATACCATCTGCAGCACTAAGTACGTTGGTGGTTAAACAGTGGCTAGGTTGAATAAAGTCTAGGGCTTGTTGCGCGTCATCTTCATCTGCTTGAATACCGTAAGGTAAACGCACTGCAATAAATTGATAGTTTGTTTTATTATCACTCTCACTTTGTTGCTCGTTGAGTTCGTTTATTGCAAGTTGAGCTAGACGTCCACAGGTTGATGAGTCAACCCCCCCGCTGATCCCTAGCACTAAATTACTTAGACCAGACTGCACTAATTGTTTTTTGATAAAGGCAACACGGCGGTTTATTTCAAATTGAACATCAATTTCAGGTAAAACTTTCATTTCGGCAATGATAATTTGCTGATCCATAGGGTTTCCTAGCAAGGCTTGAGTGTTAATACCAATCGGGCTAACTTATTGATCACTTAGCGAGATTTAAAAGGCTTATAGGCAATTTATTGATTAAAGAGAATGGTTATTCCCTTGTTTAAATTAATAACGCTGCATATAAACCTTTACCTTTTATTAGGTACTCGCCTTTCGGGAACTCATTACCAAACTGATAACATCACAAAATGAATGAAATATAGTCTAACTATGTTTAACTCATTTTGTTTGTTCTAAGCTCGCTAATATAGTTCTAAGTTGGTCAATTAATTAATCCGTTTGGTATAAGTATGTAATTTTTACTAGTTTAGCAAAATTAAAAGCCAATTGGATATTGCTAAATTGCAATAAACACGCTGTAATAAC
Source organism: uncultured Colwellia sp. (assembly GCA_913058405.1). Taxonomy (GTDB): domain Bacteria; phylum Pseudomonadota; class Gammaproteobacteria; order Enterobacterales; family Alteromonadaceae; genus Colwellia. The sequence continues at coordinate 10,329 of CAJXRC010000078.1, forward strand.
TTTATTATTTAAATCAATACAACTTTAACTGACGAGCAACGCAGATGAAAAAAATAGAAGCGATTATTAAGCCATTTAAAATGGATGATGTAAGAGAAGCCCTTGGTGAAATTGGTGTCACAGGTATGACTGTTTCTGAGGTTAAAGGTTTTGGCCGTCAAAAAGGTCATACTGAGTTGTATCGAGGTGCTGAGTATATGGTCGACTTTCTGCCTAAAGTGAAATTAGAAATTGTCATTGCTAAAGAAGATGTTGAGCGCTGTGTTAATGCAATTTTAGAAACCGCGCAAACTGGAAAAATCGGTGATGGTAAAATTTTCATTACTGATGTTGAGCGTGTTATTCGTATCAGAACGGGTGAAGAAAACCGAGAAGCTATTTAGTTTGTGCTTACCTGTGTAATGCGACTGTAATGACTTTATAGTCGCAAATCTTTACTATCTTCCTTTATCTGCCAAATAGTTACGCCCATCTTAGTCGTATAAGATTTCTCTAAGCAATAACCATTTCGTTTATCCATTATATCAAGATAGTGATACTAGTGAAGCAGACACTGTGTGCTAAGACTTAAGTTTTTACCGTTATAAAAAAAGCTAAATTACCGAGGTAATTTAGCTTTTTTTTGCACTAACCTAACGTAAGTTTTTACTGCTCTAACTAATTCGTTAATTTATTATTTGGGTAGTTAGCAGCAAGTACTTGCATAGCATTCTTCTTCAAGTCTGCTAGGCCAAGTTTATCGTAACAATCAATCATTATTTCTAAAGCTTGTTCAATTTCAGGACTCGGTGAAAAATACTCAACAACGTAGCGAGCACGGTTAGCCGCAGAGGCATAAGCTTCACGTTTTACGTAATATTTAGCAACAGCAATCTCATATTGTGCAAGGCGAGATTTTATTGAAATCATGCGTTTACGTGAATCTGCAGCGTATTTACTGTCGGGGAAATCAGTGACTATACTCTTAAAATCATTGAAAGCACTACGTGAAGCTTCAGGATCACGATCGCTACGATCTATCCCTGCTAAATCTTGAAACAAGTTCTCTTCAGTAGAAATATTGATAAGAGCACGCATGTAATAAACGTAATCAATATTAGAGTTATTAGGATTTAAACGTAAAAACCTATCGGCTAAGGCAATACCTTGTGCAGCATCACCACTTTTGTAATAAGCATAAATTAAATCAAGCTGTACTTGATGCGAAATAGGACCAAAAGGGAAGCGTGAATCAATCGCGCCAAGTATTTGGATAGCTTTTTGGTATAAACCATTATCAAGGGCTGCCCTAGCGTCAACAAATAAAGCCTGAGCTGACTTATCTGGTACCTTGTCTATCTCATTTTCAGAGGATGAACAACCAGTTAAGGTCAATGCTAGAACGGTTAAAATAATTTTTACTGTCAATTTTTCCATGAAATTTATTATCGCTACTTTGTTTTAATTAAAATAAATATCAAACCATCGCGTAAACGGGTAAAATGCTTATATATTTAAGAATATGCATTCTACCCTAGCAATCTTACCTTGCACAGTGCAAATGGTAATTTGATTAATACGCTAGGTTTAATCGAGTTTAAAGAGAATTTAATGCCAGAAATCATCCAACATCAAGATACCGTGCCTGAATCGTGTTTAGGTAAACGTTTTGACCAATCATTAGCGCAAATGTTTCCTGATTATTCACGTTCACGCTTAAAAGATTGGATTGTAGCCGGACAAGTACGCGTAAATGGTGAAGTACTCACCCGTGCCAGAGAGAAAATGTATGGCGGTGAACTTATTGAAATTAATGCAAAAGTTGAACCTGAATTACGTTTTGAAGCCCAAAATATTCCCTTAAATATTGTCTATGAAGATGACTATATTTTAGTGATAAATAAACCTGCTGGTTTAGTTGTTCACCCTGGCGCTGGTAATCCAGATGGCACAGTACTTAATGCTTTATTGCATCATTGTCCTGAGCTTAACGTTGTGCCGCGTGCAGGTATTGTTCATCGTCTTGATAAAGACACTACCGGTTTAATGGTCGTAGCAAAAACAATTGCAGCGCAAACTAACTTGGTTGAAGCATTACAGTTACGTGAAATTACTCGAGAATATGAAGCGGTAGCAAATGGTGTAATGACTGCTGGCGGTTTAGTTGATGAGCCTATCGGTCGTCATTCTACTAAACGTACGCAAATGGCCGTTTCTTTTATTGGACGACCTTCGGTAACACATTACCGTGTTATGGAAAAATACCGTTTACATACTCGTTTACGTTTACGTTTAGAAACTGGTCGAACGCACCAAATTCGTGTTCATATGTCTCATATCACGCATCCACTTGTTGGTGACCCTGTTTATGGCGGCCGTCCTCGTCCACCAAAAAACTCAACAGAAGCGTTATTAATGAAATTGCGTAGCTTTAAACGCCAAGCATTACATGCAGCTATGTTGTCTTTATTTCACCCAATCACTGGTGAAGAAATGACTTGGCATGCGGATTTACCAGCAGATTTTGTTGAGTTAATTGACCTTCTTCAAGAAGATAATAAGCTTAATGGTCAAGACGAATACTAGTCATAGTAAACGTGAACATTTTACCAACTCAGCTTTTGAGTTGGTAAAATGGCCAGTTAATTTATCATCTTCACTTGATGATAAAGTCCTCGCGCTACAAACATCACAACTTCCTCCTGATTTATCTCAAAATTCATCGTCATCCCCATTGTTAACTGAACAAGCTACATCAACTTTTGGTGGTTTTAATTTAGGATTACATGTTGGTGATGACGCTGAGCGCGTTACTCACAATCGTAATGTTTTAAATTATTTTATTAGTCAACAGCTCTTCGATCAGGCTGAAAAACTAAGTGATGAAGTCGACATCCAATGGTTAGAACAGGTGCATGGTAATGAGGTGGTAACTGTCATTAGTGTAAATGAGCAGGCCATTGTTGCTGATGCCAGTATCACTCGACAGAAAAATATAGCTTTAGCTATAATGACTGCAGACTGCCTGCCAATATTATTAAGTCATAGGATGGGTACTGAAATTGCCGCAATCCATGGTGGTTGGCGTCCATTAGCAGGGAATATTGTCGCTAAAACGATCGCAAAAATGCACAGTAGTCCTTCTGATATTGTTGCTTGGCTTGGCCCATGCATCGGAAAAGACTCTTTTGAAGTGGGAGAGGAGGTTAAGCAAAGCTTTACTCAACTAGATGAAGAATTCAACGATGCTTTTGTCATGCAAGATAACGGAAAATATTTAGCCGATTTACAGAAAATTGCCGGACGACAGCTAGTATCTTTAGGTGTGAATGCCATTGCTAGTCTTACAAAGTGTACCTATCAAGAAACAGAAACATATTACTCATATAGAAAACAGCAAATCACGGGTCGTATGGCCAGTGTTATTTGTCGACGTTAATACCTCAATTTACTCACTATAGAATTAAAGACTCCCTAATTGACTTATATCAATCATATGTCTTTATATGCATTGAAAAATAATCTTTTAGCCTTATAACTTAACTATGTAATAGGGAAAGTTAGGAGAGTTAATATGCGATTAGATCGCTTTACCCAATCATTTCAAGAATCCATTGCCGATGCACAATCACTGGCACTTGGCAAAGATCATCAGTTCATTGAACCCGTACATTTAATGATGGCGTTGCTTAATCAAAACGGTAATTCTGTTATTGCGTTATTGAAGAGTGCAGGTATTGATGTGCGTTCTTTGCGCCGAAAGCTTGAAGAAGCTTTAGGGTCTTTAGCGCAAGTGCAAGACAGTGCTGGCGATGTGCAATTATCAGCAGCCTCTGGCCGTATTTTAAATCTTTGCGATAAACATGCACAAAAAATGTCAGATAAATTCATTTCCTCAGAAATGTTTTTACTAGCAGCTATAGATGATAAAGGTAGTTTAGGGAAAATTCTTACTGACTTAGGTGCAAACCACCAACGAATAAAGTCAGCAATTGATCATATTCGAGGTGGTCAAAATGTTGACGATCAAAATGCAGAAGATGTTCGCCAAGCCTTAAATAAATATACAGTTGATTTAACTGAACTTGCTGAGCAAGGAAAGCTCGATCCCGTTATCGGTCGAGATGATGAAATTCGTCGTACATTACAAGTATTGCAACGCCGTACTAAAAATAATCCTGTGCTTATTGGCCAACCTGGTGTTGGTAAAACAGCGATTGCAGAAGGATTAGCTCAGCGTATTGTTGACCATGAAGTTCCAGAAGGTTTAAAAAATAAACGAGTCTTATCATTGGATATGGGATCTCTTGTTGCAGGGGCAAAATATCGAGGTGAATTCGAAGAGCGTTTAAAAGCGGTGTTAAATGAATTATCAAAAGAGGAAGGTAAAGTTATTCTCTTTATTGATGAATTGCACACTATGGTTGGCGCTGGAAAATCTGACGGTGCGATGGATGCGGGTAATATGTTAAAACCTGCATTAGCTCGGGGCGACTTACATTGTGTTGGTGCAACTACGTTAGATGAATACCGGAAATATATTGAAAAAGATGCCGCACTTGAACGACGCTTTCAAAAAGTACTAATTGAAGAGCCGAGCGTCGAAGATACTATTGCCATTTTACGTGGTTTAAAGGAACGTTATGAACTGCACCATTCAGTAAATATTACCGATCCCGCTATTGTAGCGGCGGCAACATTATCTCATCGGTATATCAGTGATAGACAACTGCCTGATAAAGCTATTGATCTTATCGACGAGGCGGCTTCAAGTATTCGTTTGCAAATGGACTCTAAACCCGAGGATTTAGATAGACTCGAACGTCGATTAATTCAACTAAAACTGGAGCAAAAGGCGCTAGAGAAAGATGATGATGAAGCATCCGTCAAGCGCTTGGCAATCATCTCACAACACATCGCTGATAATCAGCAAAAGTATGATGAACTTGATGAAATTTGGACGACAGAAAAAGCAGCACTTTATGGTGCTCACACCATAAAAGAAGAACTCGAACAGGCGCGTATTGAACTTGAAGCGGCAAGACGGACGGGTGACTTAAACCGCATGTCTGAATTACAGTACGGAAGGTTACCCGAATTAGAAAAGCAATTAGATTTAGCTAGCCAAGCAGAAATGCAAGAAATGACCTTATTGGCAAACAAAGTCACTGATGTTGAAATTGCTGATGTTCTTAGTCGAGCTACTGGAATACCTGTTGCTAAGATGTTGGAGCAAGAGCGTGATAAGTTATTGCACATGGAAGATCACTTACACCAAAATGTAATTGGTCAACATGAAGCTGTTACTTCAGTAGCTAATGCTATTAGACGATCTCGTGCTGGTTTGAGCGATCCTAACCAACCGATAGGATCCTTTTTATTTTTAGGGCCAACGGGGGTTGGTAAAACTGAATTAACTAAAGCACTTGCTGAATTTTTGTTTGACTCTCAAGATGCTTTAATTCGCGTTGATATGTCAGAATTTATGGAAAAACATTCGGTTGCACGCCTAGTAGGTGCTCCTCCTGGTTATGTTGGCTATGAAGAAGGAGGCTATTTAACTGAGGCTGTACGTAGAAAACCTTACTCAGTAATATTGCTCGATGAAATTGAAAAAGCTCATCCCGACGTATTTAATATATTATTGCAAGTGCTCGATGATGGTAGATTAACGGATGGGCAGGGCAGAACTGTTGATTTCAAAAATACAGTCATTATTATGACTTCGAATATTGGCTCAGATATTATTCAAGAGTTAGCTGGTGATAGTCAGTATGAACAAATGAAAATGCAGGTCATGAACATTTTAGGTCAACACTTCAAACCTGAGTTTATTAATCGTGTTGATGAATCTGTAGTTTTCCATCCACTGATCGCAGAACAAATTAAGAAAATTGCGAGAATACAAATTGATGCGTTAGCAGAGCGATTAACCGAGCAAGAGCTGAGCTTAACAATAAGTGAAGAGGCACTTTCACTTATATCCGCCGCAGGATTTGACCCTATATTTGGAGCAAGACCTTTAAAACGTGCAATCCAGCAAGGTGTAGAAAACCCATTAGCACAGAAAATACTCGGTAATGAATTTAGTAAGGGCAGTACAATTAAAGTAGAAGTTGTTGAAGGGGAATTAACTTTTTCGGCTAAATAATCGTGTTGATATATAGAGTAACAAGCTAGGTACTAGGAATACTTAGCTTGATTACTTATTATTGGAGTTCTTGTTAAACTCAATTAACTTTGTCTAGTTATTTATTACAGTAAAGGTTTTCGTGTTTTTCACTTAGTGCTAGTTTATCTGCTTTTTCTGGGGCAGTTAATGGACGACTTCCTATACTGCCATCACTCTTCTCTTCATTAATATGTATTTCATTTAATGAGTTTAACATTTTAATGTTAAGCCTAGCTGCTTTACAGTTTTTCTCATAGGTAGCTTTATTTTGAGCTATGACATTATCTTGATTCTTTTCTTGAACGGCCACTTCCTGTTCTGCAGTCTCTTGTTCCGCAATCAATTGTCTTTCAACTTTCGATAATGCTTTATAAGACGAAATAGTACTAAATTCTCTATATTCATCACCTTTAGGAAGGTTTTGACTAAAATGCACTATGTTATTTTTATCAACCCAACGATAAATAGCTATTTCTTTGGCATTTACACAATTAACAACTGCTGAGGTGAGAAGCGCCCCTGTCAATATTGTCGCTGTGAATGACAATTTCTTTATTCTCATAGAAAAACCTTTTGTTAACTTATGGGGAATAGTAAAAAGAATACTATAGATAATAATAGCGCTAATTAAGCAGTAATAAGTATAGCCGTATTTTCATATTCATAAGCTAGCAAATTATTAATCTAATAACAAATAGTTAATATCACTAGCTTATTTAGTAAAGTGTCAATTTTTTTTACACTCCTACTGCGTTATGTTAAATAAATGTAATCTTATTGTTTATATCGTGATAACTCATTGTTATTTATTGTTAAATATATTTGGGCGTGATTATTGCTTTCTATATCGCAATGTCGGCAAAGACTTATTAAGTCGTTAGTTAATTACTTTTGAGTGATGCCGCTATTAATTACAATAAAAATAAAACAGCCATATTATAACTGTCTCTTATACACATCTCCGAGC
>CAJXRC010000079.1 GCA_913058405.1 uncultured Colwellia sp.
CGGCGACCACCGAGATCTACACTATCCTCTTCGTCGGCAGCGTCAGAGTGTATAAGAGACAGATACTACAAAATCTCAGATATTTAAGCTTTTAACTTTAAAGGGATTATTTGAATAAATATTCTTCTTTGCGTACAGTAGGCTAAGATTCACTGTAAGTATGGTGATAATAACAAAGGTGTAAATTGATCAATGAACTTTTGGCTACGAAATATTATCTTAGGGGTTTTTCTTACCGTATTGGCTTGGTTATTCTTTGCTAATCAAGACTTTTTGCTTTCTCTCGATGGCTCTTTAGGCGACGTTGAAGATAGCTCCACAAAAACTACTGAAATGATTGTTGATTCAACGCCAGAAGAAGTTGAAGTTGAAAGTAAAACGACTCTTTATCAACAAGGTAGGACCTCAACTAACCCAGCAGCAGTAGGTTTATCAAAATTTTATGCGAACTTGCATGGTGATATGGATGGCAAAGGCCCTAAAATTCGAAATAACATTGTTTACCTTCCTGATCCCAAAGGTGATTTAGCTAAATTGTTGCAAGCAAGAGAAATGGTAGTTCGTCCCTACACTAAAAATTGGCAAGGAACTATTGAATCTAGACCCTTCAGAAAAGGGGAAACTCTAAACCAAAAACTTGTCGAATATTCTGAAAAAGACGGTATTGATCTAATTTGGTGGTTAAATCGCGATTACGTTGTAAAAGACCCATTTAGAATTGAAAAGGACATATTAAAAACTACTTTCCAAGTGGCAAAAGCCATCGAGGGACATTTTGAATCAGGCCTTTCTATTTTCTTTTGTAATCGACAACGCGCGATTGTAGTAATTGAAAGTGCTCCTCAACCTTTCTTAGATGAGGAGTGTATTCAACTTGCTAGTGAAAATCGGTATTAGTCACGCTTAATAACCCCACCTTGATAGCCAACTTTATTAATCAAGGAGGCGTTTTTGCCAAATATTTTCAATATCACTTTGCCCTGATAATTTTTGGAACTCAATTAATTGTCCAGCATTTTGCATAGTCGCTTGGTGCCCTAAAGCCCTTAATTTTTGATACATATTGCTTAGCTGTTGTTGTTCTGATTTTTCTAGTAATTCCAACTTCAATAAGGTTTTAAAAATGCCTAAGTTATCACATACCAACATCAACTCTCTATGCTGAGAAGCATAGGCAAGTACTAAGAACTGAGCAAGAAATTCAATATCGACCAAACCTCCCTGCCCTTGTTTGATATCAAAAAGTGATTCACTAGATTTATCTAAATGGCTACGCATTTTTTCCCGCATAGTAATAATATCGTTTTTAAGCTCAATAAACTCTCTAGGCTTAGATAAAATATCCTGCCTTACATTGAGGTACTGCTGCTGAAGTTCTTCATTACCAAAAATCATTCTTGCTCTAACTAACGCTTGATGCTCCCACGTCCAAGCATCTTCATGTTGATACTGGGCAAAGGTATTTAAGTGAACAACCAATAAACCCGAATTACCCGACGGTCTCAAGCGCATATCCAACTCATATAATATGCCACTATTCATACGAGTATTAAAAATATGCATAATTCGTTGCGCTAATTTCATATAGAATTGACTCGCTGGTATAACTTTACTGCCGTCAGCTCTACCTGTGGTATCTTCATTTGCTTCGCTATGATGGACAAATACCAGGTCTAAATCTGAGCTGTAACCTAACTCTACGCCACCCGTTTTACCGTAAGCAATAACACCAAAACCTTTTTCTTTCCCGCCATCTAAGCAAGAAGTTGGAACACCAAAACGTTCACTAACTTGCTGCCATGCTAAGTTTATTACTTCTTCTACAATAGCTTCAGCCAAAGACGTTAAATGTTCACTAATTTGTGCTACTGGTAATACATCTGCAATTTCAGCAGCAGCAATGCGTAACTGTTGGGATTGTTTGAACTGACGCAGTGCCTCCATTTGTGCTTCAAGATCTTCCTCAGGGATTCTTAACATTCGCTCACGCAATTCAACCGCATAAGATGAGAGTTGCGGTGGGTTATGCAGTAATTTAGGGTCAATAAGTTCATCAAGTAAGATGGGATATTTGGCAATATAATCGGTTACCCAACTACTTGCCTGGCATAAATGAATAAGCTGCTTTAACGCCCCCTCATTTTCAAAAAGTAACTCTAAATAAGCAGTACGTGTCACTATTTTACTAAAAACTTGCAAAACTCTTGCTATGACTTGTTCTGCCATTTCATTTGTCTGTAATCGACATAATAGCAACGGGATTAGTTTATCTAAAACCTGACGACCTCGATTACCTATACTTCGCTTACTCGTGTCCTCTCGAAAATCATGCAGTATTTGCCAAACTTTATCACTTTGCCACGTTTGTGCTTCTTGCTCTAACCACGCGATAGACTCTTCATCACTCCAACGACTATGCCATAGCGTTACCCAGTGTTCGTCTGCTGCTTGATGGTTGGGACTATCTAATCCAATAAGCTGATCAAATTCTTGATGTACACCATCCATATGCTTGGCTAATATAGCCAAAAATTCAGGCCAGGTATTAATAGCAAGTACTGCTAATAATCGTTGTTGATCAATTTCTCTATCGGGTAGTGTTTGCGTTTGTCTATCTGCTAATGCTTGAATAATATTTTCAACGCGTCGCAAAAATAGATAGGCATTTTGTAATACGTCTTTATTTTCGGCATTAATTTCGCCAGACTCTACCAATTTTGGCAATACAATTAATAAGCTGCGTTGTTGAAGTTCTTTCACCCGTCCGCCGCGAATTAATTGAAACACTTGCACGATAAATTCAATTTCGCGAATACCGCCAGCGCCAAGTTTAATATTATTAATTAATTGTTTACGACGAACCTCTTGGGCAATCATCATTTTCATACGACGCAAACTATCAATAACACTAAAATCAATATAACGACGGTAAACAAAGGGTCTGAGCATGCTTGAAAGTTGCTCATGATATTTGGACTCACCAATAACGCGGGCTTTTAACATGGCGTAACGCTCCCAATCACGCCCCTGTTCTTGATAGTAATCTTCCATTGCATTGAATGTGAGAACCAGCGGACCACTGTCACCAAAAGGACGTAATCGCATATCTACGCGATAAACAAAACCATCACAGGTAACTTGATGCAATGAAGCAATGAGTTTTTGTGCTAAACGTGTAAAGAATTGCTGATTATCAATACTACGTCGACAGCCTTGGGTTTCTCCGCTTTCAGGATATGTAAAAATCAAATCTATATCAGAGGAAAAATTGAGTTCCTTACCACCGAGTTTCCCCATGCCATAAACCAATAATACTTGGTTTTCCCCTTGTTCATTAGTCGGGGTACCCCATTTCTGCTGACAAAAATCGGTAAGCCACTGTAAGCTTGATAAAATCAGCTCATCCGCTAATGAGGATAACCTAGCTAATGAGATCTCTAAATTGATGTTAAACACTAAATCGTCAAGGGCTATCTTAACCATTTGTTGTAAGCGAAAACGCCTAAGAAGTCGATGAAGCTGAGCTTCATCAGTACAAGTGGATAATTGCGCATTCAAGAGGCTTTTATAATCAGGCAATGCTTCTTCGTTAGGTACTTTTAAAAGTTCAATGACGAGTTCAGGTGCTTGCAAAGCACTTTTCAAGATAAAATCACTCAAGGCTATCGCTTGCTTAAACGCAGAAAGCTGCTCTTGAGTTAACTCATCACAGGCATCAGCATGCTGATCAATAAATTGCTGCCAACTAGTTTGTTGTTGTTCATGTAAAAGGGGAGAAAACGATAACGTCACAAGAATTCCTTATATAAGCAAGCATTGCTATAGACATAATATGTCGTTAATGGTATTAATTGACACTTGTCTATGATTTGTCGGTAATATTTATTAACTATTACGATAACATAGCATTTTTATGGAGATGATGGCAGAAATGCACTTACTAAAAACACCTTTTTTATTGCTCTTGATCATAATTACAACGCTTAGTTTAGTTGGCTGTGGTGATCCCGTAAAAGAGCAAATCGAACAGCAATTACCTATAACTGAACAAAGAGTCAGTCAGTTAGGTGATGCTTTAAACAATGGTCAAGTTCGCAATGCCAGTTTGATCAAAAAGTATGCCGATACAGTAATGGCTAGCAAGTCGAATTTAGCACCTTTGATCAACGAGTTTCGCAAAGATGCTTCCACTGATGGCCCTATGTACAAAGCGCTCTTAGACAGGATCAATACCGCAAAAAATCAACCGCAAATGTTTGATTCTTCTCAAGCGTTGTATAATGAATTACTTAATATTTACCAAGCGGCAGATCCTGTACTTTATTCTGACGCATTGAGCGATCCACTCAATGTGTTAGCTGATATGTCTGACGGACAGTTACCACGCATTAATTCATTATCAAAATCGCAAAGCCAGCAAGCCAACAATGCTCAAGATTTTGGTACTGGTGAGCAATTAATTGGTAACCCCAGTTACGGTAACTGGCAAACAGGCAGTAATGGTATGTCTTTTTGGGCTTGGTATGGTATGTACTCTTTGATGGGTGACATGTTTGGCCGACGTACTTCTTATAATGATTGGGGGAGACAACGTAATTATAGCTATTACAACGATTACGGCAGAACACGTTACAGCTCACCTAATCAATTAAAAAAACAAACATCACTTGATACTCGTACTAAAAAATCTTTTAGCAGCCGTGGGCAAAAGTTTACTAGTCCTTATAGCAAAAACCGAGCAGGCTCTTCGAGCTTATCAAGCCAAAGCAAAACAGCCCAAACGAGTGCAAATCGTTTTCGCACTAATAGTGTGAAGAAAAGCAGTTATGCCAGTAAATCAAAAAGTAAAAATTCTAGTTTTAGAAACTCAAACACCAATACATCACGCGGTTTTAGACGCGGGAAGTAATGAATAAGTCGACTATAAAAAAAGAATAGGAACAACAAAATTATGAACTCATTCATCGAACTCGCTGGTGTTAATCAAGACTTACTCATTTATTTGGCTATTGATGTTTCAATTGCCATATTGTTATTAGGGGCTATGCGATTTCTCTCAGGACTCAGTGCAAAGGTTAATAGTACCCAAGAATTAGCCAAAGAAGATAACTTCGCTTTTGGTATCAGTGTTGCTGGTAGTGTATTAGCGCTAGGCATTGTTCTTACTGGTGCTATTACTGGCGAAGCCGCAAGTAGTTATTCGATGGAAGCTATTGGCATGCTGGCATACGGCGGTTATGGTTTAATACTGATTAAAATAGGTCGTGTTATCCATGATAAAATTGCACTACAACACTTAGATAAAAATGCACTAATAATAGAGAAAAACTTAACTATAGGGATCATTGATGCTGCTGGTGCTATTGCAACAGCGATAATTATCCGTGCGGTATTATTGTGGGTCGATGGACTCGATTTAAGTACGTTCATCGCTATCACCAGTGGCTTTATTGTTGCCCAAACTATGTTAGTTATCGTCACTCGACTGCGTGAAAAACAATATGCTAAAAATAATCAAGAAGATTGCTTACAGGAAGCGTTAAGTAATGGTCAACTTGCTTTAGCTATTCGTTACAGTGGCCAGGTAATCAGTACGGCTTTAGCGGTAACCGCGGCAAGTCATTTTCTAACTTATAGCCCTGAAACCTTGGTAGTAAATTTACTGGGCTGGTTAGTTTTTGGTATTGGAATGACGTTACTTGTTGCACTGCTTACCGCAATAGCTAAGCGCATAGTACTTTGGGGAATCAATCTAGTTGAAGAAGTGGATCAACAACATAATATTGGTGTTGCCAGTATTGAAATGGCAACCAGTATTGCAATAGCCTTAATCTTAACGGCTCTAATGGCTTAAGAGAAAGTTAACTCACCACCCAAGTGCTAGCAAGCGCTGGTGGTGAGCATCATTATAAACTGCACCAATTTCATCTAATCTCTCCTTACCTTAATAACTAGCCACTCAACCTATGCCACTAAACACTTTACCTCAAGACCCTTTACTTCAAAATAAGTCTCACCTACTCGACGATATATTACTTATTCTCACTATGGCTGTTTTAGCTGGTTGTGGGCTAATTTATGAGTACTTACTATCTCACTACGCCGGTCGAGTGTTAGGCGTAATGGAAAGTACAATCTACACCATGATCGGCTTAATGATAGTGTCGATGGGGCTAGGAGCTTTTGCTGCCAGAAAAGTGCGTTGCGCTTTTAATGGTTTTGTTTGGCTCGAACTTATTATTGCTTTATTAGGCAGTTCTGCCATTTTGATCATTGGCGGTTTAATCGCTATAACACAAATATTTCCGCAACTGATTGCTGATATGTTATCACTTCCACCTGATATGAAACCACAAGGTGGGCTTTTCAAAGAGTTAAGCTGGTTAGCGTTTAATAGCCCTTATTTCTTCGGTGTATTACTTGGCTTTTTTATTGGCATGGAGATCCCATTAATTGCACGTATTCGCGAGAAAATTCATCAACAGCACCTTGCTAACAATTTAGGTACTATTTATGGTGCAGATTATGTTGGCGCAGGTATTGGCGCAGCAATTTGGGTTGTTTTTTTACTCAGTATAGACATAAGTAAAGCCGCAGCACTCACCGCAAGTTTAAACCTCATTGCCGGTGCTTTTTTTATTCTCCGTTATTGGCAACACCTTAATTGGCGTAAAACCTTTGTTGGTTTACATTGTGCCCTAGCTGTCATCATTGTTTTAATGTTTAGTTATGGCAATCAATGGCTGAATCAAATGAATAGTCTACTCTATCTTGATAAAGTGGTGCACACCGATAAAACTCGCTATCAACAGTTAACCTTTACCGAACGGCATATGGGTCTTGAACAAGACAATATCATTAATTTTTACCTAAATGGCCGCTTACAATTTTCATCTATAGATGAACATATTTATCATGACTACCTGGTTGCCCCTGTCATGGCTAGCTCTGCTCGTCATGAAAAAATATTAATTATTGGTGGCGGCGATGGTTTAGCCTTAAGAGATGTTTTAAAATACAACCCTAAGGAAGTGACATTAATCGATTTAGACAGTGAATTAATCGATATTTTCAAACAGCCAGAAGAGCAAGTGAGCCCTCGCTTAGCACGTCAAATTCTGCAATTGAATAAAAATAGCTTACAGGATAAGCGCGTCACAATTCATCGTGCTGATGCATTTATTGCCATTAATGAATTATTAAAAAATCGACAAACATTCGATGCAATTATTGTTGATTTGCCAGACCCAAGCCATCCCGATCTCAATAAGCTCTATTCAGTAAACTTTTATGCACGGCTTAAATTATTACTTTCAGGGGATGGTTTAATCGCCATTCAATCCACGAGTCCGTATCACGCTAAAGATTCTTTTATTGCCATAGGTAATACTTTAGCCGCAGCTAAGTTCTCACACGTTGAGCAGTATCACGATAACGTACCCAGTTTTGGTGAATGGGGATGGACCATTGCCTCTAAGAGTGGCGCTAGCCCGTTAACAAGATTAAACAAACTAACTCAGCTTCCAGTAGCGCATCAATGGTTAAACTTGGCTATATTAAAGGCTGCTTTCATTTTCCCTAATGATTTTTATCAGAACAAAGAGAATATCGGTATTAATATTTTAGGCAGTCATACTATTTATCAATTACACCAAAACGCTTGGCAAGACCAACAAGGCTTAAATTAATCAGTAATAGCAAAATGATTAGCAAACACAATTGCTACAAAGTAACTACAAAGAGTAACAATTAGTTTATAAAAACACCTTGACATAATATGTCAGGATGTTAAATTTAACTCAGACGACATATTATGTCATCTGTTTTTTCACTAAAGAAAGGAAGGATAGGAAATACATGAATATTCATACTATAGCCGATCACTTAAACAGCTTGGCAGATAATTCAGACACAGGAATGAGCTTTGATTGCCAACCAATATCTGGCGAAGTCGACGTCCTGCAAATTAGCATTTCAGACCGTGAAGAGTTACCTATTTTTGTTTCGGTAACCGAAGATCAAATTATTTGCATCAGTTACTTATGGGGAGCAGAAGAAGTTAAGCCGGAATGTGTTCATGCAATGCATGAGAGCATGTTAGAAATGAATATCCCTATGCCATTGTCATCTTTTTCAAAAATTGGTGATAAATATGTAGTCTTTGGCGCTTTATCCGTCAACTCAAGTTTTACCGATGTAGAACATGAGTTAGCTGTTTTAAGTAACAATGCCATCGAAGTGATTGATGATATGAGTGATTACTTGCTTTAGTTCTAAGCTAGTAAAATCACCTTTAATTATCCCCTAAATGGGAATGAGTGGAGTTAATAATGAGTATATTTAAGAAAATAATGACCGCAATTCGTGGCGGTGCATCAGAAGCTGGTGAAGCTATCATTGATGCAAATGCAACCCGTATCTTTGAGCAAGAAATTCGTGATGCTGAAAATCACCTTACCAAAGCTAAACGTGATTTAACGGGTGTTATGGCTGAACAAATGTCAGCAAAACGTGAAGTAGACCGTTTAACTCGCGAAGTAACAGAGCATGAAGGTTATGCAACACAAGCCCTTGAAAAGGGTGATGAGACATTAGCACTTGCAGTAGCAGAAAAAATTGCTACCTTAGAAAGTACTTTGGCGGATCAGCAACAAGCTCACGATAGTTTTAGTGGCAACGCTGAGCGTTTGAAAGAATTAGTTAAGAAAAGTGAACGTCAAGTCGCCGAGCACAAACGTCAACTTTCTATGGTTAAAACGACTGAAAGTGTGCAAAAAGCAACATCAGCGATTACCGATAATTTTTCATCGAGCAACTCTAAGTTATTAAGCGCGAAAGATTCTCTAGAGCGTATTAAAGCTAAGCAACAAAAGTTCGATGACAAAATGAAAGCAGGTGAATTACTTGAGTCTGAAAACTCTGATTCATCGTTGCAAGCACAGTTAAAAGCCGCAGGTATTGGCTCGCAAGACAATAGCGCTAACTCAGTACTTGAGCGTTTAAAAGCGAAACAAAAGTAATATTACCTAAGCCAGTTAATTTATTTAGCTGGCTTATTTTGTAATGATTACTAAATAACTATGTTGTCTGAGCGGGACTTTATTCGTTCATTAGTCTTGTGCTAAATCAATACCCATCCTATTTCAGGTAACCTTATGAGTTTTTTTAAAAAGATATTTAATAAATCACCTAACGAACCAAGAAAATTAACAGAAGTTAATCAATTACTGGTGGGTGATATTATTATTTTAACCGATAGCTTTGCCTTACCTGAATCATTGCGTGGACAAGAGTTTCAAGTAAAAGCCGTTAATAGTTATGAATTTGAAGAAAAAGTGCAAACCGAATGGGCCTTAATAGGTACCAACGCATTAGAAATATTCTTATCATTGGAAGTAGATGATATTACTGAGCTTAAACTGTCTTTAAAGATTCAACATGAAGATGTCGAAACTTTATTTGATTTAGACAGTTTTTCCGAAGTATTCGATGAACCAGGCAAGGCCTTTTTAGAAAAAAAAGCTGACTCCCAAATTACTAATCTATGGAGTAGTGAACAATATCAACAAAGCGTGTTCGCTAAGGTTGGCTTTTTTCATCGTAAAGATCACCGTAGTGAGAAGCTTTCTGCCTATGAAGGAAAAGATAGCGGGGAGCAATTTGAATTATATTGCTTATACAATGAAGACCAGAGTAAAGGCATAGATGTTGAAGTATGGCAAGATGGCGATACCGAAGTGTGCTTAACTTTATTTAGACCTTGTAGCGATATAATTGATATGTATCCAGCAAGTTAACCGGAAAATTAATCGGAAAGTACTATGGCGAGAAAAATCCCTGATAAATGGCAATCTTCCGTTAAAGCGATAAAAGCGGTACAGGTCGCTTTTGATATGGATGAAAAGATACAGTTATCTATCCGTAAGCAGGCACTTGATGCAGGCTTAAGTCCTTCTGATCAAATTCGAGATATCTTAGGCTTACCGATAAATAAACGGCCTAAGCGTCCTAGGTTGACGGTGAGTTTAGCGCCTAGTGACTATCAACTTCTCGCTGAGAAATATCAATTACAAGCCGAAGATCAGTTAGAGATCAAGAAAAAACTTATGGATGATTTAATTACCCATATTAATTCAGCTGGCTGTGACGACTAGAAATAGCACCTCAGTACTAATTCTCAGCATCTACTTGTAAAACATAACGACTTTGTGAAAATTATTTTTTGTGTCATACTGGAACGAGCAGGAATAAATAACAACTTCACAAAGGATATCATTATGTTAAAAAAAATTACCGCAATATCTCTAGCGTTAACTCTAACAGCTTGTGCTAATACTGATGCACTTGATGCAAACATCACTTCACTAACAAGTAAAGTGGATGCTTTATCAAGCCAAGTTTCTGATTTAGAAGCACAACAACAGTCTGTATCGGCTGATGTTAAAGCAGCAAAATCAGCCGCTGAGCAAGCAGCAGCAGATGCTAAGGCAGCAAACGAACGTATTGATAATGTTGTAGCGTCATATAAAAAATAGTTTTTATTGCTAGTTTACTTAGCAATAGACAATAAAAAAGCACCTTAAGGTGCTTTTTTATTGTCTATTGTTAAAATAGTTTATTGTTGGAACAAACTATTTTTGAGGTTATTTAGCTAATTCAACGACTAGACCATGAGGCTTTTCAATGACAGGGAGAAGTTGTTGCCAGTTTTCTCGATTAGTACCGACAAATCGTTGCATCGCTTTAGTTAATATAACATTGCCTTGGATTGTCTCAAGGTCAGATAACTGTTGATGTATTTCTATAAGTTGCTTATCCCCATTTTCAAATGACATTTTTACTGGTTGATTAACTACCCTCACTTTAGTGTTCACAGGAACATTATCAAAAAGCCATTTAATATCATCATCATACATTCTAATACAGCCTGAACTAGCGCGCATACCAATACCAAAACGCTTATTAGAACCGTGAATTAAGTATTCACTGGTGCCAAGTCGTAAAGCATATTTACCAAAAGGGTTATTAGGCCCAGCAGGAACTACATCAGGAAGATACTTTCCATGCTCAGCAAAGTGACGTTCTTGCATTTCTTTGGTTGGGCGCCAATCAGGATCTTTCCTCTTTTCACCAATAACAGTGCTAGTTAATGGTGTCGATAGCCCTTGTCGACCAATGCCCACAGGGAAAACATGCACTTTGTTTTCTTCAGGTAAAAAGTAATACAACCGTAATTCAGGTAGGTTAATGACAATTCCCTTTCGAGAAATAAAAGGCAGTAACATTTGATTTGGAATAACGACTTCAGAATTCACATCAAGTAAAAAGGGGTCATGTTGAGGGTTAGCAGCTAATAAAGCTAAAAATCCAACATCGTAACGCTCTGCCAGCTGCTGAAAGTAATCACCTTTAACTACTTTATGTATAATCGGCTCACCAATAAGACGATTATTTTCATTCTCAATATCATACACAGTTGCCATAGCAGGCTTGAAAGATGCTAGTAAGATAAAAAGCTTTAGCGAAGTAAAAAGTAATTTTTTATTTTTTATCATAATATTTATGACCAATAAGGTTTCATTGTTAAGGCTTTTTCTCTAGATTGATCTAATGCCGTAATTAAATTGTCATTTTTATTAGCTAACCATTGGGCCAATTTTTTTTCTTCTTTTGGTAAGTGTACCAATTGTTGCTGTAATAAATTCAGCGACTGCAACTCACTGATGCCCTGTTTAATATCAAGCCAAGGCATATTGAACTTGTTAACCATGTCACTTTCTGGCTCTGCAAACAAGCAGCTAAACCAACTTGTGGTCAATAGTGCTCGAATTAATAAACTGTGCGCTGTTAAATATAACTCAATAGAGCTAGAGCCTTCTGGCTTTTGTACTTTAGCTAATTCAACACTTAATATTTTGGTGCTATTGGTTAGATGCCTGCTAGCAAACTCAACTAATGAGCAAGTATTGTCGACTTTAAGATTATCATCACGATTTCTGTTAAGTAATAAAGAAAGTAGGTCAATTTGTAAGTTATTAAAGCGTTCGCTATGCAGCAACGCTAAGACTTGTGATTCTCTTGGGTAACGGCTTTGTCGCAATTGCAGTTTAGTAATCAATTCTTGATTAACTAAGTTTTCTTTTTGATATGTACTTTGTTTGTTGATCAATAATTGAATGTAACGCGCATTTTCAACCCAGTGTATTGTTCGAATAAAGTAACTAAGCTCATCACGAATAGCTTCTTCATTGGGAGCTAAAAATTTATCAAACAACCAAAAACCCTGTCTTAGTATTATAAGCTGTTCGCTTACTTTACTAAGCATAGTTAGTGAAGGCGTTTCTACATAACAATCAACACAGCGTTGTAACTGGTTTAGTGTAAACTCTATGCCGTAGGTGAAAGCGTTATGCAATTCTGTTTTTTTAGGTAACTTAATAATCGGTAGTGATATTTTTTCAACAAGAGCAATGTCATTAGGCGGTTTGTTTTCAACTTCAGAGATTAATGTAGTACTCTCATGATGTAAGGCATAACCACGCGCTGCTTTTGTTAACTGTCCTGGCCTTAAGGCTAACTGACTAAATAAAAGCTTTGTTAACATCAATAACGCTTTGGCATCTCCAGTAACTAGCTCTAATTCGATTTCATAAATACGCGGCTTATTTGCATAGTTTTGACAGGCAACTTCACCACAATCAAAGGCAATCTCAACTTTAGCATCAGCAAAACTAACCAGCCAAGTATGACGAGTAAAATGAGTGGAAAATAGTTCAACAATCTGTTGCTGTAATAAATTAACATCTATATTTGATTGAAAAATATTGTTGGGAAATAGCGAGATTATAGGCTGAGCATCAAGGATATCGATATTATATTCAGGCCTTTGGTGCAAACCAGCAATGACAGTACCTGAGGTTTTTATCGTTTGCTCAAACCGCTTAACTTCATTAAAACATTTAGTTCCACGAGTACGTAAAGCGATTTTATTCTTACGTAGTGTAAGGTTAGCAGCATCGAAATAATGATTACTCAACTGCTTCTCTTGATGAACGAAGGAGATCTCATGTTCAGAGAGTAGTTGGCTTATAATGGTTTTTATCTGTTCAGGTTTAGCCTGTTCATCGCTTTCAAGTAAAGAATACTTTAATTCTATTTCTGTAACCATTATGCCCTAATTTAAGTGTTTATCTATCACTTAACTAGGATACCGTTAGTGCATCAATATGCCAATAGAGAGTTTGTCATTATTTATTGTAAACTTATATAGAATACGAGCTCAGCTAAGTATAACTTAATAGAAAGTAGCGAAACTTATTGATTAACTTAGTTATCACCCATTGAAAAGATAAACGTGCTTAAAGCTTAAGTTAATTTTTGTAAGTAATGAAGTCATTCTTAGCTTGCCATCAAAGCAGCAAACACATAATATCTGGTCCTCTTTGATTTATTTACTACATTGGCTTTTCTATGAATAACGTTATTAATGTCATAGCATTTCTTGCTATCACTTTAGCTAGCTCGCTTTTTATCTCTGCTCAGGCTGCTGAGAACAATTACAAGCAGGGCTATATCTCTGATGAATTATTCATATATATACACACGGGCCCAGGCAAAAAATATAGAATTTTAGGTACTATCATTGCTGGTTCAAAGGTTCAAATTACCGGTTCGGTAGATGATGGTTATAGTGAAATTATAGACGATAAAGATCGAACTGCTTGGGTTGAAAGTAAATATGTAACCACTCAACCGGGATTACGTTTTGTTGTTGCAGATCTTAACGGAAAAATTGCTACAAGTAGTGATTATAGTAGTGAGCTTGATGGCGAGGTAAATGAATTAAAGAGTAAAGTTAACTTATTAACTAATGATAAGAAAAAGCTGTCTGCTGAGCTTAAGAAATTGACGACTACATTGGAGAAAACTCAAACTAAAATTAAAGATCAAGATACCAATATTAAAAAACAATGGTTTTTTAATGGCGCTTTAGTGTTAGGTGTTGGTTTAATCTTGGGGTTAATTTTACCGCGTTTCTTCGCTCGCCGTCGTGGTTCAATGGAAAGCTGGTCGTAGGTTTAAAGCGATATTAATTTAGCCAATAGCTCTATTTTAGTAGCTAACAGTAAACCTGCCCCCATTAAACTTGATTTAAATTTATGTCAGGTATTAGTAATATCACTTACTGATGCCTGACTAAAAAGCTCCCTTCACTGAATCCACACCCACTGTTCAATATTTAATTATAACTGTGCATTATGCTTATACTAGCAATAAGAAAGTCATTAAAAGGATTGAGGAATATTTCACGGGGTCAGGATGGACTTTCAGCACAAGTAACTTTACTGGTAATAGAACTCCTTCAAAGAAGTACATCCAAAATCTTCAGAATCACTACTAACACTAACATTGAACGTATATCGGTAAATGCTTTAAAAATCATCTAAGGTAGCACTATAATTCCTCGCAACTTTAATAAAGCGAGGCACCTATAGAATACAAATCAACTCGACGTTGCAACTTTTATCCACTCACTGGGTACTATGCCCATTGAGTCGGTGTAATGAATCCATTTATTAGGACTAATCACTATTTTATTAGGGTTGGCATTTAACCATGCTCCCCACCAACTAAAGCTGCTGTTAGCAATAATATTATGGTTACACAAACTCATTAGATGCATATCTTGAAAAGACTGGTCGCCTGAATTCCAATCAACAAACCGTACATTCTCCACCTTTATATTTGCTCGACACCAGGTAATATCATCCGAGAAAATAACAAATAATGGTTTTTCTACTAAGCCTTCAATTTCTTTAATCGCATTTTGATAATAAGGTAAGTCACATATGCCACCCAAAGCTTTATGTTTTAAGTAATCGCCCCGTCGTATATGTACTGCAACCGTTTCGTGCTCAGAGATTTCCTGACGCAGCGCTAAACTTTTAGGCTCAGTAAACTCTGGAAAGGTAAGCTTTTCTCTTATCTCGCTGGCAATCGAATTGAAATATTGTGGGTTTTGCCATGAACCTCGGTAATAAATGGAAGTATCTTTAGTACCTAAATCAACTTCTTGATAAGAGAAATGTAAATGTTTTTTCTCTTTAATATAAGTACGGGAGATAAATGGCGTATATTTTTTTATTTCTTTAATAAACTTAGTGAAAATATTTTTAGTACTTTGCACAGAAAGCTTTTCTTCCGTAGAGCAATAGTTCTCATTTAAGTTAAAAATACGCTCTAGCTCATAGCCGTTATGTAGCTCATAACTCGCCATATCATGTACATCTAGCTTAGTTGTTTCATTAAACTTGTGCTTCACTGCTAAATAAAATGCATATTGAAACAATTGGTTACCAAAACCACCACACACTCTTACTACTTTCATACGCTATATTGCCTAGTTCTGATTCACATATAGCACTATATTAACAGCCAATAGTTTTACTACAAAGTGAAGACTTACGTTATTGACAATTTTCACACAATAAAACTAAGATTTACCCTGCAATTATCGTTATAATCAGTAAAAATTACTTGGTATAATCTCCCCTCTTCAAGGAACGTGGACATGACAATAAATAAAGTAGCTTTAATTACCGGTATTACTGGACAAGATGGTTCATATTTAGCGGAGCTTTTATTAGAAAAGGGTTATGAAGTACATGGTATTAAACGCCGAGCGTCTTCATTAAATACCGAGCGAATTGATCATATATATCAAGATAATCATGAAAAGAATCAAAAGTTTTTCCTTCATTATGGAGATCTAACCGACTCATCAAATTTAACTCGTATTCTAAAAGATGTTCAACCTGATGAAGTCTACAATTTAGGTGCTCAATCTCATGTAGCCGTGTCTTTCGAATGCCCTGAATATACTGCCGATGTTGATGCAATTGGTACATTACGTTTACTTGAAGCGATTAGGTTTTTAGGCCTAGAAAAGAAGACTAAATTTTATCAAGCCTCTACTTCAGAGCTGTATGGTGAAGTGCAAGAAATACCACAATCAGAAACGACACCATTTCACCCTCGCTCCCCATATGCCGTTGCCAAAATGTATGCTTATTGGATAGTAGTAAATTATCGTGAGTCATATGGCATGTATGCCTGTAACGGTATTTTGTTTAATCATGAATCTCCTCGTCGTGGTGAAACATTTGTAACCAGAAAGATAACCCGTGCTATTGCTAATATTGCTCAAGGTCTAGAGTCATGTTTGTACTTAGGTAATATGGATGCATTACGTGATTGGGGACATGCAAAAGATTATGTCCGTATGCAATGGATGATGTTACAACAAGAAAAGGCTGATGATTTTGTTATTGCCACAGGTAAGCAAATCAGTGTTCGTGAATTTGTAACTTTATCAGCACTTGAAGCAGGGATAGAGTTAGCGTTTAGTGGTGAAGGTTTAGACGAAGTAGCTCGAGTAACTAACATTATCGGAGATAACGCCCCTGCATTAAATGTTGGAGATATCATGGTTAAAGTTGATCCACGATATTTCCGTCCTGCTGAAGTTGAAACTCTGTTAGGTGATCCATCTAAAGCGAAAGAAAAACTAGGCTGGGTACCGCAAATAACAGTGGAAGAAATGTGTAGTGAAATGGTCGCTAACGATCTCAGTAAAGCAAAACAACACGCCATTTTAAAAGCACATGGTTACCAAAATTCGACTAGCGTAGAATAACGCAAGGACATCAATGAAAATTTTATTAACTGGTGCTAATGGCATGGTCGGCAAGAATATCCTTGAACTTGCCAGTAAGCATAAACATATTTTTCTTACGCCAAGTAGCAAAGTACTAAATTTACTCGACGCAGCTTCAACACAAGCATATTTAGTTGAACATAAACCCGACATGATTATTCATGCTGCGGGGGTTGTTGGTGGTATTCAGGCCAATATGGCACATCCCGTCAAATTTTTAGTTGATAACATGCAGATGGGACTAAATATCCTTAACTCGGCTAAATATTGCGGTATAAAACAATTTCTGAATTTAAGTAGCTCTTGTATGTATCCTCGTGATGCGGTAAATCCATTATCAGAAGAGTTAATTCTTAAAGGCGAATTAGAGCCTACCAACGAAGGTTATGCGCTGTCTCTTATACACATCTCCGAGCCCACGAGA
>CAJXRC010000080.1 GCA_913058405.1 uncultured Colwellia sp.
CCTCTTCGTCGGCAGCGTCAGATGTGTATAAGAGACAGAAAGAGACTTTATTTTCAGATGAAGCATTTCAGCTTATTTTTGAAAAAACACTTGGGGTTCCAAGAAAAATAAATATTTTTGTTGACCGTTTATTATTATTTGGTTTTCTTGAAGAGTTGACTCACATTGACTGTAAAGCCATCAATGAAGTTGCCAAGGAAATGTCAATTGAGCTAACAGGCTCATTAAGTGGCAACGCCCTTGCAGACAATAATACCTCCCAACCATTGGTTATAAACTCAACAGAACATGTTGAAAATATAAAAAATGTTTTACGTGAAGTAGAAGAAATACTAGAAAGCACAATTCAAGAAAAAGTTAAAATGACGCGCTATATTGATAAGCTTTTAAAGCAAAAGAGTCGTGAATTTGCTGAATTACAAAGTAAATCTGCTGAAAGTGAATAACTTTCAGCAGTTTGATAGTTAAACGTTAATTCCAATCCTATATTTTTCAATCAAAGAATAAAGCGTCGGTCTGGTTATACCTAATAATTCCGACGTTTTTGACATATTACCATCGGTAAGCGCATAGGCTTTCTGAATAGCTATAGTTTCGGCCTGCTCACGCACAGCACGTAAATTTAGTGACAGCTCATACTCAGCATTTTCTTTATCAAAAAAGCCCAAGTCAAATGCAGTTACTTGACTACTGGTGCTCATAATCACTGACGATTTCACTTTATTTTGTAATTCTCGAATATTTCCAGGCCACTTATGGTGTCGTAAACCATATAAAGCATCATCCGCAAATGATTTTGCATTTCTTTTATATTCAGCAGCATACTGCTGTAAAAAGAAATTAGCTAAAATAAGTACATCTTCATCACGATCACGCAATGGCGGTATATTTAATGTTATTTCGGTAATACGATAAAAAAGATCTTCACGGAACGCTTTCTCTGAAACCATCACTTCAAGATTCTGATTTGTCGCACAGATGACACGAACATCAACAGGTATCTCTTTACGTCCACCTAAGCGTTCAATGACCTTTTCTTGTAAGAATCGTAGTAACTTAGCTTGCAAGTGATAAGGCATATCACCTATTTCATCTAAAAATAGGGTTCCACCTTGGGCACATTCTATTTTACCCAACGTCGTTTTATGTGCTCCAGTAAAAGCACCTTTTTCAAAACCAAATAACTCACTTTCCAACAAGTTTTCAGGAATAGAGGCACAGTTAATCGCAACAAAAGGTTCATCACTTCGATCACTCACTTTATGAATAGCTTTGGCCGTGACTTCTTTACCAGTCCCACTTTCACCTAGAAGAAGCGCTGTAATCTCCGTAGGAGCAATACGCTGTACCATAAGGCGCAATCTATCAATACTTTCACTGCTACCTATAATACCCGTATCACAGCCAACAATAGACTTCATGCTACGATTATCTGTCTCTAGTGTCGCTAAACTAAAAGCACGAGATACAATGACATTAATAACATCAGCATCTACTGGCTTTTGGTAAAAATCATAAGCCCCCATTTCAATGGCTTTTAAAGCATGAGTTCTATCATCATTACCGGTAATGACAATCACTTTAGTATGAGGAGCGATTTCTAATATTTGTTTTAATGCCTCGAGGCCTTCACTAGCGTTAGCTGCATCAGGCGGCAAGCCTAAGTCTAACGTAACCACTTTAGGTTCGTGACGTCGCACTGCTGCAATAGCACTTTCACGAGTATCAGCCAGTACAACTTCGTAGTCAGCTAAGCTCCATTTAAGTTGTTTTTGTATACCTAAATCATCATCAACAATTAATAATTTTTCCATAATAAAGCCATATCCTTTCTTTTTATTCTTCACTAATCATTATTATCACAAGGAATAATAAGTGTAAAAATGCTACCTTCATTTTCAAAGCTAGTTACTTGCATAGTGCCACCTATACTTTCAACAAACTGTTTAGCTTCGTAAACACCAATACCCATACCCGCATTCCCTTTGGTTGTATCAAAGGGTTTAAATAAGCGGTTTTTAATAAAATCCATAGTCATACCACAGCCATTATCAACAATAGCAATGTGCAGATTATTGCTTATTATTTCTGCATTTATTTTAACCCAGCCACTTGCAGTTGTCGCTTCTTGCGCGTTCTGTAATAAATGATTTAATACTGAAAAGAATGTTTCTTCATCAATTGAAATCATACTATCAATAACTAGTTGCACGCTAATTTTTGGTAGTTGTATATTGCGCTGCTCAACGACCCGTTCAATAAGCGTTTGTACATCTGTACTTTTCTTCGTTGACTCAACCACTTGCTTATTACGTAACTGTGTTAATACTTTATCAAGTCGCCCTGTTGCTGAATCTATCGTTTCAAACACATCATCAATAAAAGCCGGATTATCTCTATGGCGTTTAGCATTACTATTTATTAACGCCAGCTGTGCTTGAATATTTTTCAAATCGTGTACTAAAAAAGCGGACATGCGGTTGAAAGCATCGAACTGCTTAGATTCAGCCAAACTCTCATTTGCTTCGTTCAATGACAAGTAGTTACTAAGCTGTTTAGAGATAGAAAAAAGTAAATCTCGATCTTCCCAATTTAGAACCCCTTGCTCTTCGGGGAGTGCTAATAAGAAAAAACCGTAAACTGATTTATTCATGAAAATAGGGATGATGATATCAATATTTTTCTGCTCACATGCTCGAGCATCTAACACTAAACCAGGATAGCTTTCCTCCACCATTGCTAACTCTCTGATATCAATTATCCAACCGTGTTGTTGGCAGAATTGATCAACAGCGACTAAAAAATGGAGTTCATTTTGCTCAAGCTGAAAATTTTGCTGATAAAGTGGTTGGTACTGAGTCGGCGTGATCTTTTTGATCAATGCGCCTTGATGAATATTCAGCGATGAACACATAATGTGAGTTGCAGTGTGATAACAATCATTATTTTCACCTATTTCGAGTTGCTCAATTGATTTGAGCCATTCAACACGATAATCATATTTATTAGCGAAGAAGTGTTTGGTGATAAATACCTTAACTTCCCTACGCAACCTCTCGGTTATCAATAAGGCAGCTAAAACACTGCCCCCTAATATAATGAATGCGATGCTTATCACGTCTCCCCAAGCACCGCCAAAGTAATTTATGACATAACCAGCGATAGCCAATAAAAGTAGATATACCCCAGAGATCAGCAACATAGAGCTATAGAAAACCACTTCGCGGGAAACAAAAACATCTACCGACCAGTCTTTAATTCGCCGAGTACTTACCAGTATTAACGGCATACCTATGGCGGCAATAAAACCACGTGCATACCAGTAAGAAAAGTCTAATTGATTAACCATGGCTGCCTGTGCAAAAAGCACAAAGTCAAAAACAGTCGCCATACCCAAAGCAATGATTAATGACCAAATGGCCCATTTAACCTTAACATCTGCATTTCGGTATAACTGCTCAAGCAATACCAATAGCCACAGGTTAAGTAATAGAAACAATGAAAAGAGGAACTTCACACTATCCGGCAGAAATAAAGCAGCGCCCCAACACAACACAGATAAACCACTGAATATTTGAAAGTATTGTTTAACTTTAGGGTGTGAAATGAGTTCTTTAACAGTCGTGATATTTGCTTGTGTGCAAATAATAAGTATTGACCAAACCGCGACCTTGAAAGTTTCTATTGCCATAACAATAAGCAATGAAAATTCTTGTTTAGATTGTAATGCAGCAGTCAGAGAGGAAGAAAAAACTAAAAAAGCTGCGAGTAATACTAAACCACCAGCTAGCGTTTTATTACGTGCAGCTAAAAGTAATAATATAAACACTGCATAAGCACAGGATGCTAAAAAATAACCTGAGGTGCCAATTACTTCCATTTATCTAAACCCTACTATAGCTTTCGCCTAAATTAGTCACTTTATTCTGTTTGGATAAAACGAACAACTCATACCAGTGACCAATCACAACAGCTATTGATCATTTAGCGATAATTAAAATTATTATATAGTAATTCATCGTGATGTCTTAGTTTTATTGGCCTGCTTTAGTTATAAAACAACTGAATTAGGCCTATTCTCGTTCGTTTTACCGGTAAAGAGTTCTGTTAAAATTGGCACCAATAAAAAACTTGAAAGTGCAGAGACACATAAACCAGAAATAAGTACCACACCAAGTGGCTGCCATAAACTTCCGCCGTACAACGTCAATGGAATTAATCCACCTATCGTCGTCAACGTGGTTAACAATATAGGGGTAAAACGTACCGCACTCGCCTGCAGTATTGCCGAACGTTTGTCTAAACCTAAGCGCAAGTTAACATTGGTACTATCAATCAAAATTATCGCATTATTTACCACAATACCAAACAAACTGATCAAGCCAACAAAGGCCATCATAGAAAACGATAACCCCGTTAAATATAAGCCTATAATAGAGCCTGCCATGGCAAAAGGAATGGAACTAAAAATAATCATTGGCTGTAAAATAGATTTAAACTGCAACACTAATACGGCAAAGATCCCCATCGCAGTAATTAACATCACTTGTGTCAAGCCTGCAAAAGCCTTCTGCCTAGATTCTTCTTCGCCGCCTAAGGTAAAATGCATACCTGTTGGTAAGTCATATTGTTCTAGGTAACTAACCAACTGTTCAGTAATTTCACCCACGGAATACCCCGTTTCAACATCAGCGGATACTTTAGCCATGCGCAACTTCTGGTAATGAAAAAAGTCACTGCCACCCTTTTGCAATTCCATGGTGGCAAGTTGCTCTAGCGGAATTGATACACCTCGATTATTGCTAATCTCTATAGCCGATAAACTATCAATGTTAGGGTGTTTCTGGCGAATCATAATAGGATAGTCTTCACCATTACTATCATTAAATTGACCTACCGTCGTACCTGATAAGAGCGTACTAATGGTTTTATCTAATCGCTCAACACTCACACCACTTAATGCCGCCTGCTGGTAGTTAATCGTCAGTGCTAACTCAGTATTGGCCATGCCGATAGGATTATCGATATTTACAACACCTGATAACGCTCGCATTTTTGCCGATAAATCATTAGCCACTTGCTCTAAATCAGTTAGAGATTCGCTTAACAATCTAATGGCAATAACCTGGTCGGTCACTGGGCCTTGGGTGAATTCTTTAACGGTAATTTCAGCCTGCTGCCAATGCTTAAAATCATCACGTAAACCTTTTACTAACGTGGTAACTTCATCAGCCTGATAGTCTTTTAATACGAGTAACGCTTGGCCAAAACGTATCATGCCTCGCTTGGGAACCTCATTATAATAAATACGAGGATTTGAATTACCAATATTTAGCGCAACTTTATCAACTAAATCATATTGCTTAACATGCAAACGTACTTGCTGAAGAACTTTATCTGTATAGGCTAGAGACGAGTTAGCAGGAGTAGTTACATTAATTAATAACATCGGTTTTTCTGCTTTAGGAAATAAGCTCACACCTACTTGCCCAAACAAAGAAAACATAGCTATTAACAACAGTAAACTCACAACAATAACGGCAGCTTTATAACGCATTAAAATCGTTAACGTATTGCTATAAGTATTTTCAGCAAACTTGTTAGCGTAATGTTGTAGGGTGTTAATTTTAACCTTTTTAGATTTGGCATCTTTATCAATAACAACAAGTAATTTACTGGCTAAAAGTGGCGTTAACGTGAGTGCCACCAATAACGAAGCAAATAAAACTAACACCACAGTTACTGGCATTGAGCGAATAAAGTCACCAGTATTACTTTGAATCATCAGCATGGGTAAAAAAGCTAACATCGTAGTAATAGTACCACTGGCAATAGCCCAAGCAACTTTACTGGTGCCCGATGCTGCAGCATCTTTTATGTCTTTACCAAGTTTACTTTCTCTATGAACACTCTCGGTTACCACAATGGCGTTATCAACTAATAAACCTAGCGCAATAATTAAACCAACGATCGACATTTGCTGTAAGCCATAACCACTAAAATCAAGCCAACCAATCGCCATTAAAAATGAAATAGGAATAGCGAGGATCACTACTAAGGCTTCTCTAATGCCTAAAAACAACAAGGCCATCAAACCTACAATGACTAAACCCTGCGTTAAATTGTCAAAGAAGCCATTAACCCGAACATGCACACTATCGGCTTGTTGAAATAACTTAGCCAATTTCAGTCCGCTAGGTAAACTCTGTTCAAACTGCTCTATTTCTTGATTTATTTGTTCAGTTAATACAAATATATTAGTTTTTTCACGTTGCTCTACCGTGATAAATATCGCAGGAATATCATCAAAATAAGCGAGATAACTCGGCTCTGCATCAGTAAAACTGATAGTCGCGATATCTTTAACTTTTAAGACACCATTCGCGCTGGCCATGTTGCTGTCACTAATAACAGTATTTTCAATATCCACTAATTGAGTGAAGTTACCACTGGCTTTTACATTAAAACGTCGTGTGCTGGCATCAACAAAACCTGGGGTGATATTTAATGCTCTACCTTGAAGTACTTGGTTAATATCAGTAAGTGCTAGGCCATAGTGTTTTAATAGCGGTAGGTTAATATCAATCGCAACAATTTGCCGCGGATAACCCCAAATACTTGCCTTACGAACACTGGCTATCGTTTCTAATCGTTTTTCCAATAACTTGGCATGCAATTCCATCGTTTTATAGTTGGTCGGCTCAGACCACAAAGCCAACTGCATTATGGCAACGCTGCTTGGTGTTGCTTTTAATACCAATAATTCAGCAACCCCTGCTGGTAAACGGGGTCTTACGGTTGATACCGCCTGCTTTACCTTATTAAAGGCAGTTTCACCGTCAGTACCGTAAAGAAAATCTATGGTAATTCTAACCGCGCCATTATGAATTTTTGCTTCAATCTTCTTAATATTTTCAATATCAGCAATTTCTTGTTCAAGCGGGTCAACAACTAAGGTTTCAATATCACTGGGTGAAGCGCCTGGATAAACCACTTCAATTAAAGTGACCGGCAAATCAAACTGAGGATCTTCTGAGCGAGGCATATTTAAATAAGACACCACACCCACTAAAACTAATAATAGAAATATCGTTAAAGTAAATTGTGCATTATCTATCGCTAATCTAGGGAGTTTCATTGGTTATTTCCCTTTAGAGATCTTCATCTAACGTTTTATCTACAATTAACGCTAGATGTTGCCAGCCTTCAGTGACAATAGTTAAGGGAAGTGAATTTTCTTGGGCGGTTAAATAAATATATTCATTGGTAAGTTCTTTAATCGAAAAGGCTTGTTGATGATAGTTTACAGACGTTGTGGAGTCCGCCTCTAACACCATCACTAACGCCCGACCTTGGTTATCAACACTGTTAAGCGCTTCAAGCGGTAATCGATAGGTAAACTCATCTGTCGTAACATCAGTTAATACTCGCGCTAACTGTCCGACAACAGCTTGATTCACAGCTAAACTTTCTAATAACACTTCAATCGTAAATAAATGACTTTGTTGATCTGCAATAGCAGGGATTTTACTTACCGTGCCAGTAACTAAGCCTAATTGCGTTAAATTAACATCTATTTTTTGTTTTAATTTTACTAAACTGACTTCCTCTGCAGTTAACGCAACACGAACCACTAAATTATTTTCAATTGCGGCTATTTGTAAAGCTCTTTGACTAGGGCTTTGTAGCTCACCTAACTCAGTATATCGTGCGAGTACTACACCATCAAAAGGTGCTATTAATTGCGCTTTAGTAAGATTATATTGGGCTATTTTATGACGAGCACGTGTCGTTTCAACCGAGGTTATTGCGTCATCTAATGCTTGCGCTGAGCTTAAATTTTTACTTAGAAGCGTATTAATACGCTTAATTTCTCGTTTTGCTTGTAGTAAACGTGCATAACTGGAGTTTTTTTCTGCAGTAAGCTCTTCAATATCAAGCTGCGCTAACAACTGCCCTTTCGTAAAGCTATCACCTTCATCAATATTAAGTTCTTCAAGATAACCACCGCTTTTAAAAGATAAATTTAATGTTCGTTTAAACATTAACTTACCTGTTCGATTAATTTTCTTAATAACAGGTTCAGCGTTAATCGTTTTAGTTTCAAGTTGTTGCGCGTAAATAGGCGCACTTAATAACAAACTGGTAAAACATAGAAAAGAAAATAATCTAAAAAGATGAGGTTTCATTTTGAGAAGTTAGCCGAAAATTTATTAGAGGATTCATAACTTTAGGCAGTTTTACTTGTAAAGTATATAAATATTAATAATAAGATAAACATAAGTTTTTCAGATCAAATTGGCGGGCTGATTAATTAGGGGAGAATTGAGTAATAAATGCTAATTTCGCGTAGCTCAGGCTTTAAACACAAGCTACGCGTCGGATATTCAACGACATGTGTTTGCCGTTAGAAATTAAAAGCTAGACCAATCACGGTGCCATGAGTCACAGTGTCATAACCAAAATATCCCTGTTGCCCTTTAGTACCTTCCTCAAAGTCGACCCAAGTCGCTTTATATTTAAGATCTAAAGTCATTAAATCACTAATTTTGTACATAACGCCACTTTGCACAGAAGAAGTAAAGTCAGAGCCAAGGCCAAAACCACCTATATCTGCTTGAGCCAAAAACGTCCATTTATCATCTATGTTTCTTATCCACCTAACACCAACAACTGGATCGATCCAATCAGACTCAACCTCTTTCTTAAAGTTATTTTCAGGTCGAATGGTGTAATCAAGCGTAAGGTCTATATCGTTATCCCACCACCTAATGCCAGCAAAGTAATCCAGAAAGCCATCACTCAATTTATTGCGATATAATGCCTGAAGTTCAAGTACACCTTGTCGAACACCCACATCCGTCGAATTGCCATTAGCATCTGTTTTATTTCCACCAAGATCCATAAAGCCATAGTCAAACACAACCCCCCAACCAGAATCATGGAGAGCTTCAAAATGAACCATAGCCGCAGCGTCCAAATTATCTAATATGGTACCAAAATCAACATCCACATCAGTTTCATTAGTACGACCAATTGTTGCATCACCATCAATAGAAGTGACCATTAAATAGGGCTCTAATTGATAACTCCATTCGTCGGCAGATACACCTGCAGAGTAGGTACCCATTGCTGAGAGTAGTAAACTTAATAAAATTTTATTTTTCATCTTATTTCCTTTTTAATTATTATCCTAAAATTTACCTAATGTTGAGTTCATCCATGTAAAGTAGACTCAATAGATTAATATTGATGTTAATAACTATTAAGCATTAGATCAATGATATAACGCTGTTTACCAAAAGATTTAATACTTAATTTGCGTTATGAAACATAAAAGTTTTATAAAATGTGCGGGGGATTTTTTCATTCGGCTCAGAAGAGCGACAGTGGAGAACTGTGGATAAAGTAGCCAGATCGAACTCGCTCTGGCTACAACGCGCTATTAAATTGCAGGGCAACCTTTCAGCATTAATGCAGTATTAACACCTGTTTTGACCATGCCAAAATAACTGGCAGTATCTGAGCTATCGAAGCTACTACTATCAATACCTACCATGTCTGTAATTTGCTGTAGTGCAGGGAATGAATTTTTGTCTTTGTCGTAAGCATCAAAGGTTGTTTCAATTTTATCGCAAGTAAACATATTAGCCATGCCATCAGATGAGGCATTTTTAATAGCATTACTAGTCTGACATCCAGCTAATAACAACACAGATAAAGCCACAATACTGATATTCATTGTTTTCATCATTATTATGACTCAGCAATTGGTAATAATGTTATCTCAACTCGACGGTTAAGTTCGCGACCACCAGCTGTTTGATTGTTTGCTACTGGTTGTCCTTCACCAAAACCAACTACCTCTAAACGGTCACTAAGAATTTTTTGACCACGTAAGTAATTAGATACCGAGCCCGCACGTTCTTCAGATAGTTTTTGGTTGTACTGAGCAGAACCACTAGAATCTGTATGGCCAGAAACAACAACAAGTGTCTGGTTATATTCTTCAAGTACTAAGGCAACAGAATTTAACACACCAGTAAAATTAGCGTTGATGTTAGCGCTGTTAGAAGCAAAGGTGATATTGCCAGGCATGACTAGATTAATTTTGTCTCCGTCACGCTGAATACTTACACCACTATCTCGTAGTTGCTTACGTAACTTAGCTTCTTGTGAATCCATGTAAAAGCCAATACCACCACCAATAGCCGCACCGCCCGCTGCTGCTGCAAGAATACGTTTATTGCGTGTATTGCTGTCTTCATCTTTGTTACTTATATAAGCAACAACCGCCGCTAGGCCTGCACCCGTTGTTGCGCCAATAGCTGTCTTGCTGGTTTTACTCTCCCCAGTGTAAGGGTCAAATGTTGTACAGGCTTGTAACAACAATAAGGCTGAAGCAGTAGTGATAATTTTTTTCATGAAGATTTCCTGTTTTTGCCTGATTGCTTTTATAATCAATGGCTATTATGAATTATTGTATTGCTATTATTACGGTTATAGCTTTTTTATGGCTGTTTTAAGGCACAAAAAAACCCGATTGGTCGTCGGGTTTAAATATTTACGAAAACGCATATATTCATAGCAGACTAAATTAAAACAACAGGTATAACATTCAATTTTGGCAATTTAATTGCTAGCGCTGTGTTTTGTAATTTAGGTATTAAACTTGCTCTAAATGGTCCACCCGACAGGAGTCGAACCTGTGACCTATGCCTCCGGAGGGCATCGCTCTATCCAGCTGAGCTACGGGTGGAAAATAAGAAAAGGCATTCTATAAAAAGCCTAGAACGAATACCAGCACTTAATTATTTTTGTTCACTATATGAATCAATTTAATAATATTATTTAAGAGACTCGCTGACAGTAATCATCATTGTCTTCTACATACCTTTGAGCTTGTTTAATTGAGCCAAAATAGTAAGTAAGTAACTTACCGCGCTTTTCACGTATGCTAATGGGAAAATCGAGTTGTTGAACAACGTCAAGCCAGGTTTTAACGAGGGCTAATGGTGGTAGTTCTTGCATATTTTCATCCTTGAAAGTAATAACTAATCCCACTTTACGTCAATTAATTATGTAAATCAAAGCAGAGAGGTCTTTCATAGTAACCTTGATTGAGCCATATTATTACAATGAAAGCGCTAGAAATAGTAGCTAAGACTGGCGTATATACTCAGCGGATAAGCGCCAAATTCAGAATCCAAGGTATAACCGATGTCGGCGTTACTCGCATTATATTGCAAGGTATCCCCATGACTTATATACAGTCCCAAATCGGAGTATAAGTTATCACTCCAGCTGGTTTCACTACTGACAGTTAAGAACACTGAACTATCACTGATATTATAAAAAGCACTGGCACTAACAGACACCAAAGGTGAAGCTAACCAAGTTAATGCAGGAATAAGATAATGTTCACCGTATAAATACACGCCAGCTTTCTGATAGGGCGCTTGTGTCGCCAGTTTGGTGTATTTCTCAACATTATTACTGCCCGCACCGTTATAGTGATACTCGATCATAATAATAACATCTTCATTTAACGCATAATCTGAACCAATTGAAGAACGCCAATAGTTTTCAGTGTAGGCGCCAGCCGCGGGTAGAGTGTTAGTTGTAGAGTTGTCTTCGGTGGTGTTTTCTAATAAATTATTTTCTTCCTGATTATTACTTTGTTGCCAGTCCATATAAGCGGCCTCAAACCAAAAGCCAAAATCACCTATTGAACGTTCAATACCGCCACCGAGTAACCAGGCATCATCAAGTATGATAGCGATAGCTTCTATATCATTACCTTGAATAGAGTTTTTACCTCGTAAAAAAGCAGCACTGTTCTGTTTTTTGCCATCCTCACCAATTACTAACCCCATATCTATCACGGCAAAGTCACCGACATCTGCTTTATATCGAATTGCATCAATGCCAACACGATACTCTTGGTTAAGTGTTTGAATAGCAAAAGGGATAAATATATCAGTTGGATTGGTGAAGCGAGCAGAGCCAAATGATAATACTTGTCGTCCAACCGTTAAATCGCCGTATTGATCGTTGTATTGGTAGTTGAATCGATCAAGGTTTTGTAAAACTACACCATGGCTACCTACATCACTCAAAACAGCGTCTAAATCTTTGAAACGGTATTGATTACTCGCTGAAGAAACTGTGCCACCGATAACGCCTAAATTTCCCTTGTTGTAGTATTTAGCCATAGCGCTGTTCGAGAAATACAATGGCTGTATTTCGTAATCTATTTCAATATTGCCTTTGCTTGAGGATAAATAAGACGCCATTAAACGTAGGGCATTTTGTGATTGAAAATTACCGGCAATGCTTTGGGCTTGATTTTGAATACTATTATTTTCAATAGTGATGTTTTCAGTAGTGATACTCCCAATAAGACTCTTATCAATGGCATCGCTTTGAATAGATATGCTGTCTTGTGCGAGTGCATAACTTTTCACGTAACCGCTAAATGAAAAACTATCCGCATAGCTATTCATAGGCAGTACTATAGTGCTAAGCAACGTTATCCCTAATAAAACGTTAGCGGGTAACCTTAACTTCTGCACTAGTTCCAGCATTAACTTCTGCGCTCATCAGCAACAATGCAACCATCAACCAAACTAATAATACGTTTGGCTCGTTCCATTATCTTTGGATCATGGGTTGAAAATACAAAGGTCATATTTTGCTTTTCATTCAATTCTTTCATCATATCAAGCAAGTCAGCACCTGTTTTCGAGTCTAGATTGGCTGTTGGTTCATCCGCTAAAATAATACTAGGCTTTGAAACCATAGCTCTTGCAACAGCTACACGCTGCTGTTGACCTCCTGATAATTCCGCAGGGCGACGATCTCCCAAGCCCTCTAAGCCTAACGTATGCATTAGGTTGTCAACGCGTTTATTTCGCTCTGTTGCCGGTACGCCTTGCAGTAACATAATATATTCAATATTTTCTTGGGCACTTAACACAGGTATTAAATTATAGGCTTGAAAAATAAAACCAATATGATCACGTCTAAAATCTGATAACTCGTTGCCTGTCATATGGTTAATATTTTTATTATCTAGAAATACATCACCTGAACTTGGATTATCTAAACCACCAATTAATTGTAACAAGGTTGATTTTCCCGAGCCAGAAGGGCCTATTATTGCGGTAAATTCACCCCGTTCTATGGTGATATTAGCATCAGTCAGCGCTTTAACTAACGTATCACCTTGACCAAACTCTCTACACAAATGAGTCGTTTCAATGACCGTATTTTGGCTAACCGTCGCTTTTTTAGCGACATCAGTAATATTCACTTGAGTTGTCATTTTATTAATTTCCTTTGGGCTCAGTAATTTCATATTCGTGAATTAACTATCAACTAACCAATTAGAGAGTTTTTCTCATGGCAAAAGAAGGTTCTAAATGCGCCGCATGAAAAGCTGGGTATACACTCGCAATAAGGGTAACAGCTAACGTCGCGATACCCATGATGGCAAAACTGCTGGCGTCGAGTATTAAATAAATAGGTTCATTTAACGTCAACCCTGACATTTCTAATTCAGAGTAATCAATACCGACAATGGAACCCCAGTAACACAAGACAAAAGCCATTATTAAACCAACAGTTATGCTTAACAGTCCGATAAAAAAACCTTCCAGCATTATTTGATAAAAGAGCTGTTTAGATCGTGTACCTATGGCCAGTAAAATACCAAATTCTGTTTGTCGCTCAAAAATAGACATAAACATGGTGTTTATTAACCCCAAACAAACCAATACATACATGATGATTGAAACTATCAGTGTCGAGTACTTGGTCATCGCCAACATACTACTCAATTGAGGCACTATTTCTTTCCAACTTAATGTTTCTATTTGGTCATTATTAAGATCTTGCCAAAAGGGTAGGGTATTGTCTTTTGCTTGATGTAAGTGCTGTAAACGTAGGGCTACTTCATGAATACCAGTAATGTTTAATAATTGCTGTCCTTGTGACAAGTTAATAAAAGCCATCCCAATATCCATGCTTCTTTCATTAAAACTAAATAGGCCTGTAACACGAAACAATGCTTGAGATAAATCACCGCCATTAGCTTCTGAAACGGTAATAACCACTCGGTCATCCAAACTAATTTCTAATAAATCAGCAAGTTGCTCTCCTATGATTATTTCACCATCAATACCTGATAGATAATCTCCCTGAGTTACTGCTAATTTTAACTTGCTCACCTTGGCTTCTTTTATTGCATCTACGCCGTAAACAATTGCTGAGGCAACATTTTCGGAGGAAGAAGTCATTGCGCCTGTTAATACTCTTGGGGCAAATGCTTGAATGGCTTTGGTGGCGTTAAGTTGCTGATAAAGTGTTGTCGTATCTTCAATGTATAAATCTATATCGTTTGCTTCACGAAAGCCCACCCGATGAACCTGTCCTTCTCCTAAGAAGGTTTGTGTACTGATTTTTACCATAGTTTCTACCATGCCTCTTACAAAAGCATCAGTAAATAAAATAGCTGCCAAGCTGCATGAAATGAGTAACACCGTTAATAATGTTCTTCGGGTGTTTCTAAAAATACTACGTTTAGCTAAACGTGCAATTATCGCATTTTGACTACTGTTATTTCGAGTCGTGATAGGTTTATCGAAAGAGGTAGATGAAGCGCGATTATCGAGTTCAGAGGGATTGGGTGAATTAGGGGGTTGTGTTGCCATAATAACCTTAAACCGCCTGTAATGCTTTTAACGGTGATATTTTAGCGGCCCGAAGAGCAGGAATAAAACTAACGATTAACGTACTACTAATAACAACAACTGAAGGTAACAACACCACAAACCAGCTTACTTCACCTAGCATGGTATCAAATATAATTCCGCCCATATCTATTGGCTCTGGCATTGATATACCAACACTTGCCAGCCAAAAACAAACAGGTAGCGCTAGTACCAATCCAATTAAGCAACTGATAATAGCCAGCACAAAAGACTCTAACATTATCAAGGTAAAAACCGCTAAAGGCCGAGTACCAATAGCCTTCAATACTCCAAACTCACGGGTTCGCTCCATAGTGCCCATTAAAATAGTATTTAATACACCTATTGAAACGATAAAAATAATAATCCCCATGGAGATATAGCTGCCTTTTTTATCCGCTTGCATGCTTTTATAAAAAGAGGATTCAACCACTTGCCATGGATCTACGCTCAAGCTTTCATTTTTAAGCGCTGATTGAGTTGAAGCAGCGAATTTCCTCGCTTGACTTTGACTCGATAAAATTAACGCCAATTCATGAACTTTGCTGCTATCACCTGCTATTGATAAAAACGTTCGCATGGCTGTTAAGCTAATATAGACATTCATGCGTTCATACGAGCCTGCATCACCGACAATAGCAACGACATTAAAAATATCATTGGCGATAGAGCCGTCTATCCCCTGAGAAATGAGTACTAGCTCATCACCAATTGTAAGTTGTAAATTTTTAGCTAGACTAAAACCGATCATGGCGGGGAAATAAGCATCCTTATTTGTTTTATTAGCCAGCTGCCTCGTTAAATACTGTCCCTCGTTAACTTTATTTTCCAAATGTGTGGTTTTAGCTTCTCGTTCGGGATCAATACCAACGACCTGAGCTGGAAAGGTTTTATTCTTACCGTAAGCTAAAGAAGGGCTATAAATTCGTGGTGCAACGCCTAAAACCAATGGTTGTTGCTCTAATTGACTAATGATCTCATCAGCATGATTGATCGTTTTATAGAGAGAAGGGCGCTCTAGATAATTTTCTTTATGAATTTGAACATGCCCGGTGTGATCTTGGGTAAATATATTAATGATATTGCTATAACTTCCCTCTGTCATAGAGAGTGTTAGGCAAAGTAAAAAAAAGCCGCCCCCCATGCTCAATAACGTCAATAATGAACGGCGTCGATTACGTAAGATGTTTCTAAAGGCAAGCTTAACTATCAGCATAGGTATTTATATTTATCCTTATAAAACAATAGGAAAAGAAGATAAAAAAATAAAAGATGGAGTAATTAAAAACGCGTTTGTAAATTGCGTAATGTAAACACATTATCACCCAAATCAATATCGAATTCGGCTTCAACATATTCAATAACTGTTTTATGTCCTGCTTTATTTAATGGGATCATCGTCATAATCGCTGGCATTTTTTTACCTGAAAAATTCTTTATATTACTAAAGACCATAGTGCGTACTTTTGCACCTTTTTCATTGTAATAACTTTGCTCCAACGGCAATAATGTTTTTTGATTAACGATGAACTCAATTTTGCCCCAAACCGTCACGGTATCTTTTTTGGGAATTAAGGTTAAACGGTAATTTTCACCTTCAGTACTTTTAGATACTTGATATTCTTCAACCAATGAAACTTCACGCACCAAGTCATCATTAGTAAAGTCGGATCCCATCCAAGATCCCATCATCATTGATGGTGGCACTTTTATAACTTTGTTAATTTTAGGAAAAAAATTCCACATCTCTGTATCTTTTTTCAAGGTTGCGACACCACGGTCTTTCCTTGGTGATAATACCCGAATAAAAGTATCGTCCATGCCTACGGTCCAACTCTTCATTTCTAGGGTGCGCTGCCAATTCGGTGTGATAATTTGCATTTTCATCATTGAAATGGAGCTTTTAGAGCGAAATAACTCGTCCATTTTTTTTAATAAAGTGGCGGCATCATCATCGGCAAAACATGAATAACTTGGTAAATAGGCAACTAATGAAAATAGTACTGATAAAAGTAACTTCAACATAAACTAATCCTTAAGATTATTTGTAGCTTTAATTAATACCAATTCCATTAAATTTATTCCCATCTCAGAGCTATGTCAGAGGAGCTATAACAATCAAATTTGGTGCTGGTATAGTTATTCTATATCTAACAAATTTTCGCAGTTATTGCTTTTCTGACAAGCTCCCTAGGGCGAGTTTAAAAGGCTTACATACTGTGTTATTAAATTTGACAAGGGCGCTACATGGATGTAGCTTATTAGAGAATGCAGGAGCATATTCTCCTGAACAACCATTCTCTTCAATCA